>JBARIB010000309.1:0-22179 GCA_049799535.1 Allostellaceae bacterium
CCGCGCGCGACCCAAAGCACGTCGCCGGAGTCTTGGCTGAACTAATGGGCGGCTCCGCGGTGCCGTTTCCGCCCAATCCCGGGAGCTTTTTCGCTCTGCAGCTCGACGAGCACGGCTCCGGTGTCGAGGTCTACCCGGCGGGCACTGAGCTCCATCCCGGCGGCGCCGGTGGCGGCGTTTTTGTCAAAAAACAGAGAGAGCGACAGGGCTATGGCGCCACTCATTTCGCGCTCAGCGTTGCGACCGACGCTGACACAGTGGAGCAGATCGCGGGACGCGAGGGCTGGAACTGCTTCCGATGCAATCGCGGCCCCTTTCACGTGATCGAGGTATGGGTCGAGAACGAAACGATGGTGGAGATCCTGCCTCCCGAGTTCGCGCGCGAATACCTGGCGTTCACTCGCCCCGAAAAGGTGCTGGCCGCCATGGCGGCGGCGCCGGCTTCAGCTGCCCGCCAACGATAGCTACGGCAACGCGGCGTCCTGCGAGGCAAAGCTCGCGGGACCAACGCCTCCGGGTCACAAATCCTCGACCTCGACCGATTGTGGTTCCGGGGCGGCCCGGAGCAGCGAAGAGCCAATGTTATCCTGGATAGCGCCCGCTGCCTGTCGAAGCGCCGCGGGCGTTTAGACCAGGGCGGAGCCGGTCTGCGCGACAAAGGCTAGCTCGGGGGCCGCCATGCCCAACGGCCGAGCGGCTTCCGGTAAGCCGCAAGGCAGGAAGGCGCCGCTGCCGCGCGCGGCGGCGAGATTCCCGTCCTCGACGACGATCCGGCCGCGGCTGATTACGGTGACCGGCCAGCCGCGCACGCACCTGCCCTCATAGGGCGTGTAGCCGACATTGTCGTGCAACATACCGGCGGTGATCGGGGTCTCGCGCTCCCGGTCCCAGATCGCGATGTCGGCGTCGCTGCCGACCGCGATCGTGCCCTTGCGCGGATAGAGGCCGTAAAGCTTGGCGTGGTTCGTCGCGGTTAATGCGACAAAGGCATTGATATCGAGCCGACCTTGCCCGACCCCTTCGGAAAACAGCAACGGCAGCCGCAATTCGATGCCTGGCACACCGTTGGCGATTTCCTTGAATGTGGTCTTGTCTCCCTTCGGCAGCTTGCCCGAGGCATCAAAGCGGTAAGGCGCATGATCGGAAGAGAACACCTGGAACGTGCCGTTGCGCAGGCCGGTCCACACCGCCTCCTGGGCTGCTCGGTCCCGCGGCGGGGGGCTGCAGCAGAATTTGGCGCCCTCGAGCCCCGGCTTGGCGATGTCGTCGGCCGTCAGGAACAGATATTGCGGGCAAGTCTCGCCATAGATTTTGAGCCCCCGCGTCTGCGCGTTGCGGATGACCGCGATGGCTTCTGCGGCCGAGACATGCACGAGCAGGATCGGCACATCGAGCAGTTCGGACAATGTGACTGCGCGGTTTGTCGCTTCGCCTTCGGCAAGGCGAGCGTGACTGACAGCGTGGTACCGAGGCGCCCCGAGACCGCGATCGAGGAGTCGGTCCGTCAGCCATTTGATCATTTCGTGATTCTCGGCATGAACCATGACAAAGGCGCCCTCACGGCGCGCCACGGCCAGGATGTCGAGGATCTGCCGGTCATCCAGCCGCAGCAGATCATAGGTCATGTAGATCTTGAACGAGGTATAGCCGTCGCGGATCAGCGCCGGCAGTTCCTGACCCATCACCTGCTCGGTCGGGTCGGAGATGATCAGATGAAAGGCGTAGTCGATGACCGCCTTTGGAGCAGCAGCCTGATGGTATTCCTCGACCACCCGGCGCAATGACTGGCCACGGTGCTGGGCGGCAAACGGGATGACCGTCGTGGTTCCGCCAAAAGCCGCCGCGACGGTGGCGCTGTAGAAATCGTCGGCGCAGATCACGCCGGCCGACGAGCGCTGCTCGATGTGACAATGGCTGTCGATACCGCCGGGCAATACGTAGCGGCCAGTCGCGTCGATTTCGCGCGACCCGGGACCGAGATTCCTGCCGAGGGTCGCTATGATCCCGTCCTTGACACCGATATCGCAAATCATCGTGTCCGCCGCAGTTGCGACGGTGCCATTGCGGATTACCAGATCGTAGTCGGCCATGTCGGCGTGACTCCTCGTCGAGCCGCGTTGTCGCGCACCGAATTGTATGGAAAATCACCAATGTGACCAACAATACTTTGGGTGTTGAGTGAGAAAAGGCGCGTAGCCTCGTCAGGGCTGTATTACTTTAGGCGAGTTCGGGCTGCGCTCTGAGGGAACAGCAATAGCCGGGGTCGCCGCTGGAGGGTAAGATATAGCTTGTGCCGCCAAAACCGATCCCGCGCCCGTCTATTCTGGACGAGTTCGAATCGCTTGGAGCGCCCCACGGTCACCGGCGTTGGCGGAGTGATGGCGGTAGGCGGCTCTATACGTGGGACTCGCTGCACGGGGAAGTCGAGGTCTTCAACGCCCGAGGAAAGCATTTAGGAAGTATGGACCCGATCACAGGCGAGATGGTGAAACCGGCGGTACCTGGGAGAACGATTGATGTCTAGTCATACTCACGGGGAGAAGACGTTCATCAATCGCTATTTGAATGGAGAAGTACTTGCTGAGGATATAGATGATTTTATCGATATCTGGCATCAGAATCCGGGCGGAAAAGAAATTTATGAATTTCTCGGTATGTCCGAAAAGGAATATTCCCTTTGGCTTCGTGACCCTGACACGCTTCCTCACATCGCCCGGGCACGACGAGCAGGACTGCCCCTTGAAGTAGTGCTCCGCACCACACTTGAGGAGTTCCCCGTGGCGGCTCGCTCATCCAATGCGACAAAGATCGATCGTCTCATGCGGTGGCTAAAACAAACAGGAAAGATTTCTTGAGCGAATATCCCGAGATCAATCTGGCTCGGAGAGTTCTGCAAAAATTTGAACTTACCCCGCCAATTGACATATTTGCATTAACGAAACATTATGCAAAAGTAAATGTCCTTCGCTTACCATTGGATGTTGACGGCGTCAGCTTCAACCTGAAAATGCCGGGAAGGCGCCCATTCATTCTGTTGAATGATACCAGGCCAGCGAGACGAAAAAGATTTACCTTAGCGCACGAACTGGGTCACGTGCTCATCCCCTGGCACATAGGCACGATTCTGGACGAAATTGATCTATCTGACGATGGAAAAGATTTGTCGTATTGGGAGCTTGAAAGTGAAGCAAACCGTTTCGCGGGCGAGCTCCTTATGCCTCGAAGCTGGGTGGAGGATCAGATCCTCACCCTACAAAATCCATGCGACGTGGTCGAATGTGTAACAGAAGTGGCAAATGTTTCGGTAAATGCAGCTATCATAAGAGTAAAACATGCGCTAGACCCTGGCTATATCTATGCTTTAGTGAATGATGAAGGACTTGTGCTGTCTTCGGGTCGTTCTGCGGGGACACTCGCTACTGCTCCGGAAAAGGGGCTCTATTTAGACAAGGACGCCGTATTCCCAGCGAGCGAGTCGCGATGGGAATCGCGCAAAGGGGGCCGGGTGTGGCTTTGGTGGCGTTTCGCAAACGAAGCAAAACTACCAATGTTATCTGATGAACGCGATTGGCGGGAAATCTTGGAAGGTATTTTGCACGATCTAGACCTCGATCTTACCACCTCAATAAAGATGAAACAGACGATAAACGGCATCGTAGGCTATATAAATAGTTTAGTTGGCCGTGATCCCCATCGCAGCACCCCGGAAGCGCTGTACGCAGCCAGCATGCAAAGGTTTAACAGTCGTGCACTTGACAATAAAACAATACGCGAATGCATCGCGCACCAGGATTTTCCAATTTATCTCGCGAAGCGGGCCAGGAGTTTTGGCGAAAGGTAGGGGTGGCGCGGAAGGGTATTGCTATCCCGCGCGCACACCAAGAGCCGCCATGATGCCATCCTGGGTCCGATGTCGCCAGCCGGGGTGTCGGCCGCTTCACCGAGTATTTGCGGATGACCAGACCGAAGTCCCTCGTCCCTCCCTTCTCCGTGGCATCGACGACGCCTCTTCTAACGGCGGCCGGTCGAGCCTACTGTGGCGCAGAAACAGCTTCGCGCGAAAGGGATCGTCATGACCCAATCATCGTCGCACCGGCCGATAATCGCCGTCACGCGGCATGCCATCTCGGCGGGTCATTATCTCGCCGCCACCGCGGGGTTCGAGATTTTGCAGGCCGGCGGCAATGCGATCGATGCCGGCTGCGCTGCCGGGATCGCGCTCGGAGTATTGCAGAGCGATCTGGTCGATGTCGCTGGCGTTGCGCCGATCATGATCTATCTCGCCGAAAAGCAGGAGGTCGTGACGATCGCGGGCCTCGGCCCTTGGCCGAAAGCACTCGATCCGCAGCTGTTCCAGCGCGAACACGGCGGCAAGATCCCGAAAGGGGTTTTGCGGACCGTGGTTCCGGCTGCTCCGGATGCTTGGATTACGGCGCTGAGGCGCTACGGCACTATGAGTTTCGGTGAAGTTGCGGCAGCGTCGATCCGGCTGGCGCGCGACGGGTTTCCGATGTACCCGCTGATGGCGGCGAGCCTCAAACGGCACGAGGCGGATCACCGCACCTGGCCCTCGACCGCCGCGATTTTCCTGCCAGACGGCCGAGTGCCGGAGACTGGCGAGGTGTTTCGGCAGACCGATCTCGCCGCGTCGCTGCAGTACATGGCCGACGAGGAGCGCGCGGCCGCCGCACGCGGCCGCGAAGCCGGCCTCGAAGCGGCGCGCGAGGCCTTCTACCGCGGCGATATCGCGCGCAAGATCGTCGCTTTCATGAAGGAGCAAGGTGGTCTGCTCTCCGCCGAAGACCTGGCCGAATATCGGTCGCCCGTTGGCCCGCCGGAGCGGCGACGCTTTGGCGATCTCGAAGTCTTCACCTGTGGCTCGTGGTGCCAGGGCCCCGTGCTTCTGCAAACATTGGCGTTGCTCGAAGGAACTGATCTGGCCGGCCTCGGCCACAACAGCGCGGACTACATTCACCAGGTCACCGAAGCGCTGAAGCTCGCCTTTGCCGACCGCGAGGCCTATTACGGCGACCCCGCCATAATCGACGTGCCGCTCGCGACCCTGATCTCGTCGGAATACGCCGCCCAGCGCCGCAAGCTGATCCGGCCGGACCGGGCCTGGCCCGAGATGCCGCCGCCAGGTGATCTCGGCCGGGCGGGAGAGCGCTTCCGTGCGAGTTTGGGCGATCCCAATCCCGAGCCCGACACCTCATACGTCTGCGTTGCCGATCGCCTCGGCAACCTGTTCTCGGCCACCCCGAGCGACGGCTCCTACGGCTCGCCGGTCGTGCCGGGAACGGGGCTCATCCCGTCCAATCGCGGTTCGCAGTCGCGCCCCGATCCACGCCATCCCGCCGGGGTCGCACCCGGCAAACGGCCGCGCCTGACGCCGAACCCGGCTCTCGCGATCAAGGGGCGCGACCAGTTCCTGCCCTTCGGTACACCGGGTGGCGATGTGCAGACCCAAGCAATGTTGCAGGTGCTAACGAACGTGTTCGTCTTTGGGCAGGATGTGCAGTCGGCGATCGAGGCGCCGCGGTTCGCGTCTTACAGCTTCCCGTCTTCCTTTGCGCCGTTCGACTATTATCCCGGCCGCCTCGCCGTCGAAGGCCGCATTGCCGAGCCGGTCATCGCCGAACTGGCTCGGCGCGGCCATGAAATCCAGCGCTGGCCCGATTGGATTTGGACGGCGGGCGCGGTCTGCGCGATCCTCGCCGATCGGCGCCGCGGCGTACTCGAAGCCGGTGCCGATCCGCGCCGCGCGGCATACGCGATCGGGTGGTAACCGGCGTGAGCTCTCCCGGGCGCGAGGTCCTAACCCGAGGCGAGCCTTGTCAGTCCGCCGATGTCGGTAAGCCGATCGAGGCCGGCAATCGTCTCGCGAAGCTCGCGCGTGCGGGGCGCTCCCAGAACCGGCTCGACCAGTGCGTCGAACTTGTAGGCGAGGCGGCCACCCTGTTCGGCGATGTCGGCCGCCGGAATGCCGGCATCGTGCCTGGCAGTGACCTGACGGCCGTCGGTGAGCCGCAGCTCGAGTTCGGCCAAAGTTTGCGGCCAGCTCTCCTGCCATTCGATCGTTAGCCGCTCACGCAGCCCGACAAGACCGGAATCGCGCGCGTTTTCGGCGGAATAGGCCGCGAGGCTGGCGGTATCCACTCCGGCGAGTGCCATCGCGACGGTCTGGCGTAGACTGAATTTGCTCTGCAGACCGTCTAGTGGAGCCGGGATGTTGCAAACACGCTCGCAACTGGCATCAAGGCGCAGGATGATTCCGGCTATCGCCTCAGGCGTCACCCGGTTTTGCTCGCGCAGGCGGCGGGCACATTCGATCGGCGCATGCGTCAGGTAGCAGGCCGCATGGTACTTGAAGAGGTTGGCGAAAAGGTGCAGCCCGGCCTCGGGTGTAGCCAGCGCAGCCTCAGGCGAGAAATCCGGCCCGTGGGTTAGCGCGAAGCCCTGGACGCATTCGACGATGTCGGCGCGACTGGAAAAGCCGCGCGCCGCAAGGCGGGCGGCGAGCAGACCGTTCTGCGACGCCTTGCCGGCGTGGAACGGCTTGCACATCGTCCCGAACAGCGATTTCAGCCCGGCCGCCTGCGTGCCGGCGATGCCGAGCGCGATTGCGGTCGCCTCGCCGTCGAGCCCGAGCAGCCGGGAGCAGGCCGCTGCGGCACCGAACGTCCCGACCGTCCCGGTGGAGTGAAAGCCGAGATTGTAATGACCGGGCTGCAGCGCAGCGCCGATACGGCACGCGGTCTCGTAGCCGGCGACAAAGGCGGTAATGACCTCGCGGCCGGAGCTCTGGTTCAGCTCGGCGAGCGCGAGCACGCCAGGCAGGATCGCGACCGAGGGGTGACCCGGCATCGCCATGTTGACATCATCGTAATCGAGCGCATGCGCCGCCGCGCCATTGACGAGAGCCGCCGATAGGGCGGGCAACCTCATTTCGTGGCCTATGACGCTTGCCTGCGGCGTGCCGCCGGCCTCACACAATTCCTCAAGCAGAAGCCGCACCAGCTCGTCGCCCGCGCCGGCAAGCGCCACCCCGAAATAGTCGAGCACACATTGCCGCGCGAGCTCGCGCGCGGGCGGAGATAGGTCATCGTAGTCGGGAGCCGCGGCTTCTCCCGCCAGCACCCGTGTGAGGCCAGTTCCATCCATTGTACCTCCTGTCCGCATGCTGCCTGGCGATGGATCAACGGCCCTTGAAGCGCGGTTGGCGCTTCTCGTTGAAGGCCACGACGCCTTCGCGCCGGTCCTCGGTCGGGACCATGCGGTTATAGGCCTCGATCTCCAGCATCATTCCGCTCGCGAGATCCATTTGCAGGCCGAAATGGATTGTGTGTTTGGCCTGACGCACCGAAATCGGGGCATTGTCGGCGATGCGGCGCCCGGTCTCGAGCGCTTCGTCTACGACGCGGCCCGGCGCACAAACCCGGTTGACCATTCCCCATTCATACGCTTCGGCTGCGGTAAAGGGACGCCCCGTCAATATGATCTCCTTTGCGCGGCGCTCGCCAATGGCGCGCGGAAGGTTCTGGGTGCCGCCGGCGCCGGGCATGATGCCGAGGGTGACTTCGGTCAATGCGAAGCGCGCGGTTTCGGCGGCGTAAATGAAATCGCAGCACAGCGCCAATTCGCAGCCGCCGGCGTAAGCGGCGCCGTTGACCGCGCCGATCACCGGCACCGGGCAGCCGATGAAGGTCCGGATCATGCGCTCGAACAGCAGGTGCTGATCCTGCCAGGCCTCGTCGGTCATGCCGTTGCGCTCTTTGAGGTCGCCGCCGGCGCAGAAAGCCCGCTCGCCGGCGCCGGTCAGCACGATGCAGCGGTGCTGCGACGGGGCGGCATTGATCTCATCGAAGAAGGCGAGCAGGTCGCGCCCCATCTGTGTGTTCATCGCATTGGCGACCTCCGGCCGATTGACCACCAGCAAGAGCAAGCCCTCCCCGCGATCCTCGACCCGCGCTGTCTCGAACTCGCGATTCATCGCGTCTCTCCGCCAAACCCTTCCCTTGGCTTGGACTATAGCCTTGCGGGGCGGCCTTGCCGAGATCAGCTTGGTGTCTGATGAGTGATGCAGCCCCGCTCGGCGCATTGTCCGGCCGCCGTATCGCGCTTCCCGAAACCCGGGAACTCGACCGGCTCGCGCAAATGCTCGAAGAGCAGGGCGCCGAAACGTTGCGTTGCCCGATGGTGGCGATCGACGACACGCCCGATCAAGCGACCGTGCGGGTCTGGCTCATGCGTTTTCCGTTTGACGATCTGGTCCTCTTCACCGGCGAAGGGCTGCGTCGCCTGCACGGCTCTGCGAAACGGCTCGAGCTGGAGCCGGCCTTTCTCGACGGGTTGCGGAGCGCACGCAAGATCACCCGCGGGCCAAAGCCGGAGCGCGCCCTTCGGGAGCTCGGGTTGAAATCCGATTTGCGCGCCGAAGAGCCGACCACGGACGGTCTGATCGCGACATTGTCGGCCCAGGAACTCCGCGGCCGACGTATCGGCGTTCAGCTCTACCCGAATGTTCCCGACAACAAATTCGTCGACTTTCTGCGCGCCGCGGGTGCGCAGCCGGACCCGGTTGTGCCCTACGTCTACGCCTCCGCCGCTGATGACCAGAAGGTCGTCTCGCTAATTGATCGGATGGCCGGCGGTGAGGTGGATGTGATTGCGTTCACCAGTTCGCCGCAGGTCCGACGCCTGTTTGAGGTCGCAACCGCGACGGGGCGGGAGGGCCGGCTGAGGACAGCGCTGCAATCCACCGACATCGCGGCCGTCGGCCCGGTCGTCGCCGCTGAATTGCGCCGGCGCGGGTTGGACGTGGCGATCACCCCTAATCACAGCTATTTCATGAAGCCCTTGGTCTCCGCGATCGTGGCGGCACTCTCGGACGACCTTGTAATCGGCGGGTATCCTGAGCCCATTTAGCCCGGCCCAAGGAATTGAAGGCAGTGCTAGTCAAGCGGGCGGTGCAGGCCCGTCGCGATCTCCAGGTACTCCGGATCGTCCGGGCGCAGGATGCCGCGCCGCAGCGCAAAGTCGAGGATCACCAGATTGACGTTGAACTTGAAATCGTCCGTCGAGCGGACGCGTTCGAGCACCGCCTCGGCTGGCATTAGCTCGAAATTTACAATCTCGCCGTCCTGGTTCTTCGGCACGAAATCGACGGGCATTTCGAGGTCATAAAGGAAAAGCACGTCGTCGCGAATGCCGAGTCTGGTCTCCATTCTGTAGGAGATGGCGCCGGCCGGGGCCGCGCATTTTGTCAGGCTCGTCGGGATCGAGGCTTCTTCCTCTGCCTCCTTCAACAAGGTTTTCTCAAGCCCGTGTCCATTGCCGATCCCACCGGCAACAAGGTTATCGAGCTTGTCGGGCTCTACCATCTTATCCGGCGAGCGTCGCCCGACCCAAAGATAGAGCTTGTTCCGCTCCCAGCGATAACCGTTGAGGTGGACGCCATAAGCGCGGGTTCCGAAAAACGGGACGGCGCCGCGATCCAGGCGAAAGATCGGAGGCGCGCCCCACCGCGGCGCAACATCGAAAGTTTCGTTGCGCCATTTCGGAAGGCGGTTTTCGCTGAGCAGGGCATCGACGACCGCCTCCACGGCACGGCTGATGGTCGCAACATCGCCGCGAGCGACGAGGGTGACCTTGTCGTGCTCGACAGCGAAGACATCCGGAAACCGCCGCAGTGCCTCGGCATTGTCGCGCCGCAGCCACCCGATCCGATCGCTTCCGGCGATTAGCGGCACAGCGCGGGCCGGTTCGTAGTTGTTGCAGGAGCGGATGTGATCGCGAAACGACATGAAAGGCCAAAGCTCCAATCAGGCGGCGACGCTGCGCTGGTCCGAGGTCAGCACGACCTCGACAAACGCGATTTGCCGCAGGCATGCGGCAATGTAATCCGCAAGATCACGGCTCAGCCCATGCATTTGTATCTCGATCGTCAGCTCCGCCGCGTCGGCGCCGCGCGTCGCGCTGCGCCAGGCGGAGGGAACGAGCCCGCGCTTGGCAAACAGTTCGAGAACGCGCGGCATCACGCCGGGGTCGGCCTGCGCATGAACCAAAAAGCAGGCTGTGGCGGGAAGATGTTCTTCAGTGGCAGTCGCAGGAGAGGGCGACATCGGCATGGTCCTCGGCAGGATAGGGGCGAATGGGCAGGACCCGAACCCTCAGCGGGTTCGGGACTGTAATTCGCCTGTCCGGCCAGCCATGCATCGTCAACGCAGCCACGGATGCGGTTTACGCCGCTCCGCCTGTAGCGTCAACTCGCTTAAATCCGCTCTCAGCCAATTCCGGATCGAAACCCGCAGCCCTGTCGTTATTAGTGCAGGAAACGCGGCAGTCTGGGAGGGCAGATATGGCCAAACGCCCGGTAGTGACCGGCACCGAGGCCCGCTCGGGCACGAAAGAGGGCGTCGTGCGATATGTTTTGCTGGTGTCCCTGGCGCTCGTCGTGGTTCTATTCGTAGTAGCTTACGAAATATTCTCTTAAACGGAGAGATTGATGCAACTCGTTCGGCTGAGCCTTGTCGTGATCTCTCTAACCGCAGCAATGGGTTGTAGCTTTATCGGCGCGCCAGAGCGGGCCAGCGATACACAGAACCTCAACGGCATCTCGGACGACATCGCGGCGCTATCGATGACCCGCTCCGAAAACATGCACGCCAACGATCCGATGGCGCGCACGGTCTATCCTCGCCACGACCAATTGCCGCAAGATTAACCTGAGCCGGCGCGCAGATCGCTCGTCACAGGCGGGCGGCATGACAGGGTTCGACACCGCGCCGGCATTCTGATTGGGTCTCCATTGGGCCCTGGCCCTCTGGTGTAATCGGCCCATATTTGACGAATGACCACCTTTCTGACCGTTCTGCTCGTACTCGCGATGCTCGGGACTTTGACCGTGCTCGGGTTCGGTGTTGCAACCCTCTTGCGTGGCGGCGACCCGCGGCGTTCGAACAAGCTGATGCAGTCGCGCGTCATCATGCAGGCCTTGGCGCTGGCGCTGCTGGCGATCCTGATGCTGCTGGCCCGTCACTAATTCTGAGGGCATTCGCGATGGTGCGGCTGACCCGGATCTATACCCGCGGCGGAGACAAGGGCGAGACCTCGCTCGGCGACGGCACCCGGGTGCCAAAGCATTCGCTCCGGGTCGCCGCTTACGGCACGGTCGATGAGGCGAACGCCGCGATCGGCATCGCCCGGCTCGATGCCGATCCAGAGGCCGACGAGATGCTCGGCCGCATCCAGAACGACCTCTTCGATCTCGGCGCAGATCTCTGCACGCCGCTGGAGGGCCACCGCAGGGCCGGCGCATTGCGCATCGTCGCCGCTCAGGTCGAGCGGCTGGAACAGGAGATCGATAAAATGAACGGGGCGTTGCGGCCGCTCGACTCATTCATTCTGCCGGGCGGGACGCCGGCCGCTGCCTACCTCCATCTCGCGCGCACGATCACTCGACGGGCCGAACGCCTGGTCAGCGAACTCGCCAGCACCGAGGTGGTCAACCCCGAGGCCCTCAAATACTTGAACCGCCTCTCCGACCACCTCTTCGTGCTGGGCCGCCGGGTTAACGACGGGGGCGCCCGTGACGTACTGTGGCGCCCCGGCGCCCACCGCTAGCGTGATACCTTTGCCCGGAAACTAGAGGGGGCGGGATTACCGAGCCCGCCCGCCACAGCTCCAAAACAATCTGACCGCCAAGCGCACTGGCCCTACCGCGGGCTCTTAGCTTGCAAACCCTGGGATTGGCCCTGAGATTGGCCGCCGGCGCTTCCTCGCCAAACCAACCCCCAAGATCGCAGTGCCAAGCAGCATAAGGCTCGTAGGCTCTGGAACTGGATCCGGTGTAACCGTCAGCGAATGCAACAGCACATCTGCGCCACCGGTCGTCGTATTATCGGCCACGAAAAAGAGATAGTTGCTGGTTGGGGTAATGGAAATACTCCCGTCCGCGCTGGTAGCATCTCCGAGTTTGGCTCCAAGTACGGTACCCGCAGCATTGCTTGCGAAGATGCCGAGCATTTCGCCATCAGTCGCGGAATCAGCGTTGATCATGAACGAGCCGTAGCTCGACAACAGAGCCGAGATGTCAAGTCGAACCACTTCTCTGTTGCTTGCGTCGATCTCGGGAGCATCATTGATATGGTAGCGGTAGCATCCATCACTGAAGCAAACGCCAACGCCCATCTCGTCATTACCGCGATCATTGCCTACCAGTTGGCCACCGGCGGTAAATGCCTCGCCGCCACCGGCATTCGGTTTCCCGGTGCCAGATTGGGCGTATGATCCCGAGATCGCCGTAAGGCTGGGGCCGCCGACAGCCGTATAAGTGTGGCTCCCTCCAAGTGCTTGGTTCCCCGAGACAGTGCCGGAGAAGTCGTAGGTGATTGCCGCCGCTCTTGCCGCCGTCGGCATTCCACCAGTTACACTAACAGCGAACGCAATTGTCAATAATGGGGGTAGAACTTTCATGAAACAGCCTGCAGAGTTCTTTCTCGGTGAAGGAGAACCGCAATTAACTCGAAATTTTTAAAAATGTCAGGCAACATAATAGTTAAAAAGAGAACAATCGTAGTTAAGTATTAGTAAAACTGCTCCACCTGGCACCTCGTTAATAAAGACGTCGCTCTCGCTGGCCGAAATTGCTTTATGCTAGAGGCGCTTTGCTATCGGCGGGAAAATCCGAAACACATCGACCGATAATCAAATCCACGCAGCGTCATGGCATACCTCATCTGCCGCCGATGAGGCTCTTGCCTTCGCCCGAGGCCCGTGCCCAAATCATGACTGGGGCGGCGGGTGTTGCGTGCCCGCCGGCAGAGCGGCGAGGACGAAATGAAAGCGCTGGTCGCGGTCAAGCGGGTCATCGACTACAACGTCAAAATCCGCGTCAAGGCGGACAAGACCGGGGTCGAGACCGCCAATGTCAAGATGTCGATGAACCCCTTCGACGAGATCGCCGTCGAGGAGGCGCTGCGGTTGCGCGAAGCGGGGATCGTCAGCGAGGTCATTGCGGTTTCGCTCGGCGCCGCGCAATGCCAGGAGACCATCCGAACCGCCCTGGCGATGGGCGCCGACCGCGGCGTCCTCGTGCAGACCGACGCCGAATTGCAGCCGCTAGCGGTCGCCAAGCTCTTGAAGGCAGTAATCCTGCAGGAAAATCCCGACCTCGTCATCCTCGGCAAGCAGGCGATCGATGACGATTGCAACCAGACCGGCCAGATGCTCTCGGCGTTGCTTGGCTGGCCGCAAGCGACCTTCGCCTCGAAGGTCAAAATCAGCGACAGCCATGCCGAGGTGACGCGCGAGGTCGATGGCGGGCTTGAAACTGTCGCGATCAAATTACCCGCTGTCATCACGACTGATCTGCGGCTCAACGAGCCGCGTTACGCTTCATTGCCGAACATTATGAGGGCGAAGAAAAAGCCGATCGCGACGACAACCCCAGAGGCGCTGGGTGTCGATGTCACGCCGCGCCTCACGGTGCTCAAAGTCGAGGAGCCGCCAAAGCGCCAGGGCGGCCACAAGGTGAGTTCGGTCGCCGAACTCGTCGACAAGCTCAAGACCGAGGCGCGGGTGATCTGATGACTGCCCTGGTCGTCGCCGAACACGACAACGCGGCGCTGAAGCCCGCGACGCTGAACGCGGTCGCCGCCGCCAAGGAAATCGCCGGCCCGGATGTGGACATCCTGGTGGCCGGAAAGAGTCCCGGCGCTGTGGCCGAGGCTGCAGCTAAGATTGGCGGAGCAAGAAAAGTGCTGCTGGCCGACGATGCCGCCTATGAACACGGGCTCGCCGAAAATGTCGCACCCCTCGTCGTGCAACTCGCCGGGAATTATTCGCACTTGCTGGCGACTGCGACCACTTCCGGCAAGAATTTGATGCCGCGGGTCGCGGCGTTACTCGATGTGATGCAGATATCGGACATAAGCGCGGTTGTCTCGCCCAACACTTTCGTGCGGCCTATCTACGCCGGCAACGCGCTCGCGACGGTCCAATCAAAGGACCCGATCAAGGTCATCACTGTGCGCGGGACCGCCTTCCCTCCCGTAGAGGCGACCGGTGGCACGGCGGCGATTGAACCGGTGGCGGCGACCGGCGCCAGCGGGCTCTCTGAATTTGTCGGGGCGGAGTTGTCGAAATCTGAGCGTCCGGAGTTGACGAGCGCGCGGATCATCATCTCGGGCGGGCGCGGCATGCAATCGGGGGAGAATTTTCATCTGTTGGAAAAGGTCGCCGACAAGCTCGGCGCCGCCGTCGGCGCTTCACGCGCTGCGGTCGATGCCGGCTTTGTTCCAAACGATTATCAAGTCGGGCAGACCGGCAAGATTGTCGCGCCGGAGCTTTACATCGCCGTCGGCATTTCCGGAGCGATCCAGCATCTCGCCGGTATGAAAGACTCGAAGGTCATTGTCGCCATCAACAAAGACGAGGAAGCGCCAATCTTCCAAATCGCTGATTACGGTCTCGTCGGCGATCTGTTCAAAATACTTCCCGAGCTTGCCGACGAACTCGAGCGCCGCCAGTGAGCGCGGGCCAGGCAACCACTGCCGGTGCGGGTCTCGACCGGCTTCAGCGCGTAGGCGTGATCGGTGCCGGTCAAATGGGCGGCGGCATTGCGCATGTCTGCACGCTCGCCGGCTTCGATGTCGTGGTCACCGACATCAACGACGAGGCACTGCAGCGCGGCCGTGAGGCGATCGAGCGCAACCTGTCGCGACAGGTTGCCCGCGGGAAAATTCATGAGGAGGACAAGATTGCGGCGCTCCGCCGCATCCAAATGGGGCTCGACTACGCGCTGTTTGCCGATTGTGACATGGTCATCGAGGCCGCGACCGAGAAGGAGGAGGTCAAGCGCGAGATCTTCAAGAAATTGACCCCAGTGCTAAAGCCCGACGCGCTTATTGCGACGAATACTTCTTCCATTTCGATCACCCGGCTGGCCTCGTCGACCGACCGGCCAGGCAAGTTCATCGGCATGCATTTCATGAACCCGGTGCCGGTGATGAGCCTGGTGGAATTGATTCGTGGCATCGCCACCGACGAGGATACGTTTGCCCTCACTCGCGAGCTTGCGCTGAAGCTCGGCAAGACTCCGGTGGCGGCCGAGGATTTCCCGGCCTTTATTGTCAACCGGATCCTATTGCCGATGGTCAACGAGGCGGTCTATACGCTCTACGAAGGAGTGGGCTCGGTCGAAGCGATCGATACTGCAATGAAGCTCGGCGCCAACCACCCGATGGGCCCGCTCGAGCTCGCCGATTTCATCGGGCTCGACACCTGTCTGTCTGTCATGCAAGTGCTGTACGAAGGACTCGCCGACAGCAAGTATCGGCCGTGCCCGTTACTGGTCAAATATGTCGAGGCGGGCTGGCTCGGCCGCAAAGCGGACCGCGGCTTTTACGACTACCGCGGAACAAAGCCGGTGCCGACGCGGTGACCCGAATACTTGTCTGATCGGGATCGATCCGTTATCAACCCGTCACAATCGCGTGCTATTCCGGCCCGCGAGCGAAAGTTAGCGGGACGGAGATCTGCGTGACGGTGGGTCTGGACAATTGCCCGGCTTTGGTGCTGAACGCGGATTTTCGGCCGCTCAGCTATTTCCCTTTGTCGTTGTGGTCGTGGCAGGACGCGATCAAGGCAGTGTTCCTCGATCGTGTGAACATCGTCGATCATTACGAAGTCTGCGTCCGCAGCCCGTCGGTGGAGATGCAGCTGCCGAGTGTCGTCTCACTTAAGGAATACGTCCCGGCAGCACGCCATCCTGCATTTACGCGATTTAATGTATTCCTGCGCGACCGGTTCACCTGCCAATATTGCGGCGAGCCATATCCGTCGCATGAGCTGACCTTCGACCACCTCGTTCCGCGGTCGCGTGGTGGGCGGACGATTTGGACTAACGTCGTGACCGCCTGCGCCACCTGCAATCTGTGGAAGGGCAACCGCCTCCCGCGCGAGAGCAAGATGTATCCGCGCCACCGCCCGGTCCAGCCGACGACCTATATGCTGCAGGAGAACGGCCGCGCCTTCCCGCCCAATTATCTGCACGAAAGCTGGCGCGACTATCTCTATTGGGATACCGAGCTCGACCCATTCTGATCCGGTCGTGACGCCATCTCCCCGGCAACACGGACCCGGACGCGCAGCGCGTTGCCGGGCAGATAAGCAAGCGGCATATCTTCGACATCGACAGTTTGCAGGCTGTTAGCGTCGGCCCCGGCGGCGACCGCACGCTCTCGTGCTTGCGCCTCGGCGGCTGCGATCGCCTCTTCGCGGCTAAGGTCGCGGTAGATCTGGTCGGTCTCGCCGCTGACCTGTGCGATCGCGGCGCCGACGGCATTGGCGCAATCGCCGCGCGTCACCCGGATCACCTCCGAGACATTGGCGACCCCGTCGGGTACCAGAAACGCCCCGCCGCCGACAGCGATCAGCGGTAGATTGCCAGCGTCGCTCTTGATCCTGTCGACCGCGTCCTCGACCATCGCGTGCACCTTCGCGAGCGCGCGACGCACGAGGTGCCGCGGCAGATCGGCTACCAACCCGCTGTCGCCAATCTCGGCAAGGCCTGCGGCAACGGCGATATCGGTCGCGGTCATCAAACGGCCGCCGAAGACCAAAGCGTCCTCGGTCAGGCGGTACCCGACGCTCCTCGGCCCGACCGAAAGCGGATCGGTGTCCACAACACTGCCGCCGCCGAGCGCGATCGACAGCAGATCGGGCATGCGAAACAATGTTCGTACGCCGCCGATTTCGACGACCGAGTTGGCCTCGCGCGGAAACCCGTGGCGGAGCTCCCCGACATCGGTCGAGGTGCCGCCGACATCGATCACAACCGCATCCTGCAGGCCGGATAGGAAGGCGGCGCCCCGCATCGAGTTGGTGGCGCCGCAAGCAAAGCTCATGACCGGCAGCGCAGCCGCCATCTCGGCCTGCATCACCGTTCCATCATTCTGGGTCAGATACAGCGGCGCAGCGATGCCGCTGGCCGAGATGGCACTTGTGAAGCCGTCGACCGTTGAGCGTGCAAGGCCGGTCAGAGCCGCGTTGAGGAGCGCGGCGTTCTCGCGCTCGAGCAGGCCGATGCGGCCGAGTCGATAGGACAATGTGACATTAGCCCGAGGGCATTCCTCGGCGAGGATCGCCTGCGCGCGCTCCTCGCAGCTCGGATCAAGCGGCGAGAAGATCGCGGATACCGCGACCGCGCGGAGGCGGCTCTCGCGGATTTGGTGTGCCACGCGGCGCATGCCGGCCTCGTCGAACGGTACAATCGGCCGCCCGTCGTAATCGTGCCCGCCCTCGAGCATGAAAACCGCCCCGCAAACCTGCTCAGCGAGTTCCGTTGGCCAGTCGCAGAAGGGCGGCAGCGAGGCCGCGGCCGGCAACCCGATGCGCACCGCAGCGACGCGGGCCAAATCGCGCCGCTGAACGATGGCGTTGACAAAATGCGTCGTGCCGATCACGACGCCGTCGATCGCGCTGTGCGCAACCGATGGATGACGGGCCAGCGCGGCGAGCGCCGTGACGATGCCGCTCGTCACATCCGGCGTGGTCGGCGTCTTGACGGCATGCTCGACCCGTGGGCCGTCGAGCATTACCGCGTCGGTGTTGGTGCCGCCGACATCGATTCCGATCCGCCGCATCGTCACCGACCTTTGAGTCTTTTCTTGACTAAATTCATGTTTTGTTCTATTGTAGAATCAGGATATGATCGATAAGCGCCACCCCACGGGAGGCAATCATGGATAGCTCGCATGTCGCGACCGGTACCATTACCGCGCTTCTGGCCACGGTTTTCGTATACCTGTCGCACTGGCCTCTGCAGCCGCTCGACCTGCCGACGGCCTCGGCCCTCGCCGGGCTGCTCGTGGCCGTGGCCGGCGCCGCGGTGAAGCTTTACCAGACAATGAAAGCGGCACGGCCAACGGCACGGGTCATCGCCGGGCCCGGCGCCATCGCGTCTTGATCATCTCTCGCCCCGCGAACACCGAGCGGAACTCGATGTCATAGCCGAAGGCGCGCGGCCCGACGTGATCGAGACCCTTGCGGGTCAGGAACACCGGCGGGGCCGGTAGCGCAATAACCGAGACGCGCCGGCCATAAGCGACCGTCTCGGTGCCGAATGCCTCGCCCGAGACGGCGTCCAGCACGCAGATCAAGTCCGGCGACATCGCGAGCGGCGCCTCGTCGCGCCACGCCACGACCCATTCGTTCTGGAAAGCGATCTCGAGCCGCGATCCATGGTACTCGTCCAGACCCTCGACACGGGCGCGGCCACGCAGGAACCCCTCGGTCGTGCGCCGTGCCACATCGATCACCTTGCCGCGAAAGAGGAGCTTGCCCCGGCCCTCATCCAGTATCGCGGCGACCGGATCTTCATGGCGCCGTTGCGCTTGGCGCACGCGGCAGCCAATGGCGATCGCCTTTGAGACAGTGAAATGGATACCCCAATCCTTGACCTCGCGCCCGGTTCGCGGCGCCTTACAGGTCGAGGCGATCGACCCCAATTCGACGCAGATCTTGCGGCTGACCCGCTCCATCCATTTCCAACTCGGCACCTTGCTCACCACCGCTTCGATGCCGCGCGGGTCATAGAGCACGCACGGATAGGGGCGGAGATCGCCGACCGCGACGCTGGTCATCTGCGCCTCGGGATAGGCGCGGCCCATTGTGTCGGCGTCAACGACCGGCAGCCCGAGATGGGCCGCCGCCATCAGCGGCTGGATACCGTTGCCGCCACCGATCTCGAGCGGCATCACGGCCCGAAACTTGCCGCCGAGCAACCCCTGCTGGATCTCGACGGCGCGGGCGATGTTGCGGCTGTCGGCCAGCCGCTCCTGGCCGACGAGCGGCGCTCCCATATTCGAAACAATCGCCACCCAATCCTCGTCGGCGAGGTCGAGAGGTGACATCAACGATACGCGATGCCCCTCGCCATAAAGCCGGCGCATGTTGAGGAGCCCCAGATGAGGGCTGCCCCCGCCGCCGGTGCCCAGAACCCAGGCGCCGACTGCCAGCGCCTCGATGTCGTCGAGAGTAAGCGGTGTCATCATGCCGCGAGGCTACGCAGGCGCAGCCTCGCGGGCAATGACCGGGGAAATTAACCGATCGGTGTCGTATCGATCAGCTTGTCGATCGATTGGCCGAGCTCGTCGAGGGTGGGCGAGGTAATGGGCGGCCAATCGCGTGTATTGATGACATAAGCCCAATCAATGCCGTTGCTGCGCGACACTGCCATCGAAGAGGTCCCGGGCGTGCTGCCAGTACGGCCGAGCCACCACGATCCTCCGTCCGCCAGGCGCGGACCGTTGCCCCAGACAAGGTGGCGGTGAATAAACTGGGTCAATGCCGTTGCCGAGGCTGCCAGACCCGCACATGCAGCCGCAACTTCCTTGATTTGCCCATCGCCGCCGTAAACTGCCGGGACGAGCAGTGGCGAGCTGAGGTCGAGCGGGCTGAGGCCAAGACCTTCGTCCTCGCAAATCGCTTCGTCTGCGGCACGTTGCGCGGCAGTCGTTGAGGACACGATGACATCGGTGATGCCTGCCGGCTGCAACAACGCTTCCTTGATGTAATCGAAAAACGGAATCCCGGTTACTTTCTCGACAACGGCGCTGGCCAGCAGATACCCGTAATTGGAGTATTGGCTCTTCGAGCCTGGGGTGAAGTCGAGCGGGCGGGCATACATGTAACGGGCGATGTCGAGCTTGGTGACCGGGTGCGTCAAACCCTGGTCAATCGCGATCGTGCGCATTGCATAGGTGGGGTCGAACCCCGAGCCACCCTGATTGATTGGCCGGTCGTCGTAACCGCCCATATGATCAAGCAATTGCTGAACGGTAATCGTGTCGCTGCGCGGATCGGCCGGGTGCGAGAAGCCGAGCAGCGGATAAACCGTCGTCGTCGGCGACAATTTTTTGCCGTCGTAGAGCGCTTGCACGGAGGCCTCGAGGAACATTTTGCTGCAACTGGCCAAGAGGAAGCGATCGGAGGTCTGAGTGATGCGATAGCCCGGCTCGGCCCAGCTATATCCTCGTGCGAGCTTTGCTGTGCCGTTCTTGGCGATGGTGAGCTGTGCGGCACGGACGCCGTTTGCTTGCATGAAGGTCTGCATCGCATGATCGAAGCCGGCGAGCGCCGGAACCGGCACGCCGGTCACCGTCCATTCCCGGCTCAGCGGAATATCGCGCTGCGCAAAAATTGCCGCGTACCGGGTTGCGGAGCCCGAGCCGCCGCCCTGTACGCAGATCGGGTAGAACCCCTTGGCATTCTGCGCATCGAATTCGGCCTGATAGTCGGCCGAGGTCATCCCGTGCCGGGCCACCCAAGGGCCGACAACATCGTCCTTGAAAACCGAGCAATAGATCTGATCACCCGACAGCGCGACATAGGCCGGGCGATACCCCGCGAGCCGGTAGCCGGGCAACTGGGTCTCGGCGTTGAAAGCGGTTTGGTAGTCCGCCGCGGTGTCGCCGGAATGCACATGCCATTTCAAGAAGCCGGGATTGGCATGCCAGATCGCGGCATAGCGGCGGTCGCCGGAGGTCCCGTAGATCGCGCACGAGCGCAGGATCAATTTCTGATCGTGCGCCGTTGCGTTCAGGTTCTGAAAGGTTCCGGCCTGGGATGGAAGGCCGGAAGTCATTCCGTGCCGCGCCAGCCACGGACCGGCGACGCCTTGTTCGAAGACGGCAGCGAATAGAGCGTTGCTCGCCGCGCCAGTCGCCGTCACGAGTACCGGCGCGAAGCCCTTGGCGGTCCAGTTGTTGAAAAACGACTGGTAACCAGCAGCATCGACACCGTGCACCGCGACCCAAGCCGGTCCCTGGCGCTGCACCCAGACCGCAGCGTATCGGGCATCCGACGGGTCCCCAAACACGCTGAGCGAAATCATCCGGTATCCCTGCGCCGACAAATGGTTAAAGTTGCTTTGATGCTGCGCTCCGGTTACGCCATGATAGGCCTCAAACATGCGATCTCCTCTAGGATGTAGGTCAAGCTTGGGGTCGAGTTATCAATATAGAGCTAGCATTAGGCCGCCAGACAACGCGATACCGAATGAGATTTTAATAATCGGATTCTATATTTATTTGCCTTGCACTTCAGACACACCCAAGAGAAGCGAACTGGTTTAGGAGAACGAGGAGTGCCGCTGTCCGGATTACGCGTTATTGATTTGACCCGGATCCTTGCCGGACCGTTCTGCTCGATGCTGCTCGGCGACATGGGGGCCGAAGTAATCAAGATCGAGAGCCCCGGCGAAGGTGACCCGGTGCGCCGGCAAGGGATCGTCCGCGATGGGCTCAGCTGGTATTTTGCCGGCGTCAACCGCAACAAACGCTCGCTGACCCTCAACCTGCGGCATGAAGAAGGGCGTGCGATCCTTTCGAAACTGATCCGCGGCGCCGATGTTTTAGTCGAGAATTTTCGTCCCGGCGTGTTGGCCCGCATCGGCTTCGACGAAGCGACGCTGAAGACGCTCAATCCCGCTCTCGTCTATTGCAACATCACCGGGTTTGGCTGCAGCGGCCCCTATCGCGACCGGCCTTCCTTCGATTTTATCGCCCAGGCGATGAGCGGGTTCATGAGCGTTGCTGGAGAGTCGGATGGTCCCCCGCTGCGCGCCGGCCCGCCAATCGGCGACCTCGTAGCTGGGATCTACGCTGCACTCGGGGTTTGTGCGGCTCTCGTGCGGCGCGGCCGCACCGGGCGTGGCGAAGTCGTCGGGACCAGCCTGAACAACGCGATGATCAGCATGCTGGGCTTTCTTGCGGCGAATTGCCTGGCGAGCGGCCAGCAACCGGCGCGCACCGGCAACGACCATGCGATCGTTTCGCCCTACGGCATGTTCCGCACCGCCGACGGCGCGGTAGCGATCGCACCGTCGAGCGAGGCGGTCTATTTTCGCCTGCTCGACGCAATCGGCGCCCCCGAATTGCGCGAGCATGCGGGTTTTCGCACCAACGATGATCGAGTGCAGAACCGACCGGCGATGAATGCTGCAATCGAAGATCGGCTCAAGACTGCGGGTTCGGCTTACTGGATCGAGAAGCTCAATGCCGCCGGTGTGCCTTGCGACCGCATTAGGACATTGCCGGAAGTATTTGCCGATCCGCAGACTCAGGAGCAAGAAATGGTGGTCGCCGCCGAGCACCCGGGGCATGGAGAGGTCAAGAT
>JBARIB010000310.1:0-23095 GCA_049799535.1 Allostellaceae bacterium
GATGGATCAGGAAATGCTCGGTCAGAGCCAAGCCCAGAGCGATTTGCTCCCGATCAGCAGGCGCATCGCGCCACAAGAAAGCGGGCAGGGGGAGCAACTTATCGCGATAAGGCCGGCCCGCCTCACGCGACACGGCCCGCCCCGTGCGAGGCGAGACATAGGCGAGGTCGGTGGCTATCCCGGTTACCGCGCAGCGGCCAAGATCGAGACCGAAACCCAGTGCCGCGAGCAGGTGCTGCTCCCACTCGACATAATGCGCCGCCCAATCGGGCGCAGAGCCGAGGGCTTCGAGGAGGTCCCCGATCGAGGTGAAAACCTCCGGGAACGGTTCCCGCTCGGGCAGAGCGGTTGCGACCAATGCCGTCGCCGCTGCGAGAGCGGCGAGACGGCCCGGCTCGCCAAGAAAGGCCGCCGCATATGGCTGCACCATCTCGCAGACGAGGGTGCCGAGATGATCGGATAGCCGACCGCGCCAAGCCGCCGCAACCGCGTTGCCGGGCTGCAGCACCGCCCGCATCTTTGGTGCTTGGCCACCCCGCACCAGCCCCGCATGCCGCCCGTGCTCGCGGGTCAGGAGCTCGACGATCGCCCCGCTTTCGCCATAGCGGCGAGCCGCCAAAACGAACCCCTGATCACGCCACTCCATCAGGTGTCGTAATCGAGCCCAAGCGCAGCGAAGCGCTCGCGATCCTCGACCCAGTTTTGCCGGACCTTGACGAACAGAAACAGGTGAACGCGGCGACCCAGCATATTCTCGAGTTCGGCACGGGCGTGGGCGCCAATCGCCCTGATCCGCTGCCCGCCCTCACCAAGCACGATCGCGCGCTGCCCCGGCCGCTGGACATAGATGACCTGCTCGATCCGCACGCTGCCGTCCGGCCGATCCTGCCATTGCTCGGTCTCGACTGTCGATGCGTAGGGGAGCTCATCGTGTAGCTGCAGAAAAACCTGTTCGCGGGTGACCTCTGCCGCGATCAGTCGCTCCGGAGCATCGGAGAGCTGATCTTCCGGAAAAAGCCAGGGGCCGGTCGGCAAGCCGGAGGCGAGATGCCGCTTCACATCCTCGACACCGTCCCCCTTAAGACCGGATATCATGAATATGGGGTCGAAACGGCCCTCGCGCGCGAGCGCATCGGCAAGTCCCAGCAGCCTCGGGCGGGGTACCAGGTCGATCTTGTTCAAGGCGAGGATCGACTTGCGGCCGCGCTCGGCGAGACGGTCGAGAATTCGGCGCGTGTTCTCGTCCACCCCCCGGGAAGCATCTACCAGCAACAGCGTCTCGTCCGCGTCCTCGGCACCTGACCACGCGGCTGCCACCATTGCCCGGTCGAGACGGCGGCGCGGCGCGAAGATCCCGGGGGTGTCGACATAGATGATCTGTGTGGGACCTTCGATCGCAATTCCGAGGAGCCGGGAACGGGTCGTCTGCGCCTTTGGTGTGACAATCGCCAACTTGCGGCCGACGACCCGGTTGAGCAGCGTCGACTTGCCGGAGTTCGGCGCCCCGATCAGCGCAACATAGCCGCACCGAGTGGGCGCGGGCTCGGCGTTATCCGCGGTTTCAGACGGCGTGATTTTTGGCCCAGTCGACGACCTCGGCATGGGTCCCGAACCAGACGCCCTTGCGAGATTTTGCGTGGCGTATGACCTCGTCGAGGATCCAGATCCGCGAGCGATAGCCGATGATGTGAGGGTGCATCGTGAGCTGAAAGACGCCACCTTCGTCGTAGGCGGCATCGAATTCGCGCCGAAAAATGTCGAACACGTCGTTCGGCGGCGTGTAGGGACGCAGCGACTGAAAGCGGTTCATCATAAAGTAAACGGCGTCATCGCGGACCCACTCGACCGGAAACTCGACGACCCCGGCAGGCTTGCCGTCGAGCAGCAGCTCATAACAATCCTCATCGCTCATCAGCGAGGAGTCGTAAAGCAACCCCATTTCCTTTTCGATCTCGAGCGTGTGCCGGCTGAAGTCCCAGGACGGGGTCCGCAACCCGACCGGCCTGATGCCGGTGATTTGCTCCAAGGTGTCGGCCGAACGGCGCATCAGATCGCGTTCGGCCTCCTGCGGCAGCACCGAATTTAGCTCGTGGATCCAGCCGTGGATCCCGATCTCATGACCCTCGGCGACCACCCGCCTCTGCTCGTCGGGATGGAGGAGCGCGGTGACCGCGGGGACATAGAAGCTGGCTCTGACGCCGTGCTTTTCCAATATCTTCAAGATCCTCGGCACGCCTACCCGATTGCCATATTGGCCCCAAGCCAGACGCCCGATCGACTTGCCGCCCTCGCGCAAGTCGCTGGTCTCGTGGTCGGAATCGAACGATACTGCGACGGCGCAGCGGGCGCCGCCCGGCCATTCGGCGGGCCGCAACCGCCGCCCGGCGCGGACTCGATTGACGAGTCGACGCCAATGTTCCTCAGGCCATTGCCAAGGCTCGAGATCGAGGTTCGGCGCGTTCATCTCATCCTCCGTCGCGTCAATGGCAGCGCCGGTGGAGAAGGCGGAGGGCTGGTCGGAGCGGTGAGATTCGAACTCACGACCCTCAGCACCCCATGCTGATGCGCTACCAGGCTGCGCTACGCTCCGACGGGCCGTCTGGGCATCGAGCCTTGATGATAGTGATGTGCTCCGGGCCGCGCAATGGCCCGACTCTTCTCATGCCAAGGGCATCTTGGCTGAGGCTACGCCGCGGGTTTTCGCCTTTCGCTGGCCGGGACGCGCCAAACCATGATTGATTTGGTCCTTCAACGCGTGCGAGGCGCGGAAGACCAAGACCCGTCGCGGGCTTATCGGCACTTCCTGGCCCGTCTTCGGATTGCGGCCAACCCGTTGCCCCTTCTGCCGAACCGCGAAACTCCCAAAGGACGAGATCTTGACAATTTCCCCCCGTTCAAGTGCGCCGGAGATTTCGGCAATCACCGATTCGACCAATTCGGCCGATTCGTTACGCGACAAGCCAACCTCATGATAAACCGCCTCGCTCAGCCGCGCGCGTGTGATTGTTTCTCCGCCCATGCAGTCCTCCCATTCTTTCCCGGGAGGTTAAACCCGCTGAAAAATCAGGTCAAATTCCAAAGCTTTGATTGTCTTAGGCAAAGCGGTCCGAAAAAACAGCGCTTACCAGCGCACCAGGCTCGCTCCCCAGCTGAGGCCGCCTCCCAAAGCCTCCAACAGGACCAGATCCCCGGGCTTGATCCGCCCGTCATTCACTGCTGCTTCGAGGGCGAGCGGGATCGAAGCGGCCGAGGTATTGGCGTGGCGCTCGATCGTCACCACGATCCGGTGCACAGGCAAACCAAGCTTTCGCCCGATCGCCTCAATTATACGGCTGTTTGCCTGATGTGGGACCAGCCAATCGATATCGGTCGCGCTCAGGTCATTGGCGCGCAGCGCTTCATCGACGACATCGCTGAGGTGCTGGACGGCCTGGCGAAAGACCTCTCGTCCTTGCATCCGCAGCAATCCCGTGGTGGACGTCGAAGACGGGCCGCCGTCGACATAGAGAATGTCGTATTGCCGGCCATCCGAATGAAGATGGTTAGAAAGCACGAATCGCCTCGTCGCCGAGGGGGAAACTGCCTTCAGTACCAAGGCGCCGGCTCCGTCGCCAAACAAGACGCAAGTACCGCGATCGTTCCAATCCAGAATGCGGGAGAACGTCTCGGCGCCAACGACGAGCGCTGTCCGCGCCTGGCCGAGCCGTAATGCATTATCGGCGACCGAAAGCGCGAAGATAAAACCCGCGCATACCGCTTGAACGTCGAATGCGGCGCCCCGCGTCATCCCGAGGCGCGCTTGCACCTTGGCGGCTGTCGCCGGAAACGTATGGTCGGGCGTCGCGGTTGCCACGACGAGGAGATCTATATCGCTACCTTTGATGTCTGCGCTGGCCAGCGCGCGCTCAGCTGCGCGAAAGGCAAGATCCGATGTCAGCTCGCCGGGAGCAGCGACGCGGCGCTCGCCGATCCCGGTTCTTTGTCTGATCCACTCGTCCGAGGTGTCGAGGCGAGCGGCGAGTTCGCAATTGGAGATGATGCGCTCGGGCAGATAGGCGCCGCACCCGGCGACCTGAGACCGCAGCGTCATTGCGAGCGCTTACAGCGCCGGCTCTGAGGCAGACGGCGCCTGGCTGCGGCGCGCAAACTCGACCCGAAGCTTGTCGAGAACGCCGTTGAGTTTCATATCGATCGCGACGCCGATGGCATTGGCAAAGCCGAACGCATCGGTCGAGCCGTGGCTCTTGACCGCAATGCCCGTCAGACCCAGGAATATCGCACCGTTGTATCGTCGCGGGTCGCTGCGCATCCGCAGCTTCTTAAGCGCATTGCGGGCAAAGAGATAGCCAATACGCGCTGACAGCGAGTGGCGGAACGCTGCTTCAAGAAACTCGCCGAAAAGCTTCCCCACGCCCTCGGCGGTCTTGACAGCTATGTTGCCCGTGAACCCGTCGGTGACGATGACATCAACGGTACCCGCAGCAATATCGTCTCCTTCGATGAACCCGTAGAAATGGATCGGAGTCACGGTCTCACGCAGCCGGGCGCTCGCGCCGCGGACGGTGTCGTTTCCCTTCAGATCCTCGGAACCAACGTTGAGCAGACCGATTGTCGGTTCTGCCAGGCCGAGCACTGTGCGGGCGAAGATATCGCCCATCAGCGCGAATTGAACCAGGTTCTCCTCACCGCATTCAATATTCGCCCCCAGGTCCAGCATCACGCTTTCGCCGCGCCGGGTGGGAAACAATGACGCGATCGCCGGGCGATCGATGCCAGGGAGCGTCTTGAGGACAAATTTGGCGATGGCCATCAACGCGCCAGTGTTTCCGGCGGAAACCACCCCGTCGGCACGCCCTTCGGCAACGGCCTCGATAGCCAGCCGCATGCTCGTTTCCCGCCCCGCCCGCAGTGCTGATGAGGGCTTGGCGTCATCAGCCACTATCTCGCTCGTGTGGTGCAACGTCGCCGCCTTGCCCAGTTGCGGCACCGTCGCCAGTAATGGGCGAACCTGATCTTCCACCCCGAAGAGCAGAAAATGGACATCCGGATGCCGCTGCAGCGCGATTTCTGCACCCTTCACGACCATCTCTGGAGCTTTGTCGCCGCCCATTGCGTCGAGAGCTATCGTGATTCGTCCGTTCACCGGACGCCACCTCTGCGCAGGATCCTGAGGGTCAAGTGGTCTCCGAGCGCGTCGGTGCTACCTCACGTCCATCGTAGAAACCGCATGCCTCGCACAAATGATGCGGGCGTTTCAGTTCACCGCAATTCGGGCATTCGGCGTAGACGGCCGGTTTCAGCGCATGATGCGAACGCCGCATATTGCGGCGCGATGGCGAGGTCTTCTTTTTGGGAACGGCCATTGAGAGCTCGGCTAGGGATTTGTCGGTGATAGGGTGCGCGGTAATTAGCCAAAAACCGAACCGGCGGCAACACCGATGCGGCTCACAGAAGGCGGTTCACACAAGAACGGCTTTCTGACCAAGCTCTTAGCATCCGACATCCTTTCGCCGATAGGCTAATGCTGCGAGTGGGCCGTCCCATCGGCCGGCCTGCGGCACCCGGTCGATCACCGCGTCGGGATGACGGGGGAATACCGGCAGCGCGAGCGATAATTCCTGCGCGACCGCTTCGCCGATATCGATGGTGTCACCAACCAGCGGCTCGAACGCCGGTTCATGGCTGCTAAGCGCGATTTCCTGCTCTTCGGCTGTGGGCGGGCCATATGCCAACGAGAAGTGGTCGGAAACTCCACCTCGAACCGGATCCAGGGTCACGGCGCAGCACTGCTCGAACTCCGCCTGAAATTCGGCTTCGAGGAGGACCACCCCGCCGCTTTGCCGGCGAAGCACCACCTCGGCGATTAGTCGGTCGAGCGACAACAGGTCGAAACGTCGCGAAAGCTTCTCCCTTTCCTCCGCAGTTGCTTCGATTCGTTGCCGGAAGGGTTCGGCACCCAGCTGCACAATCTGAACTAGACGCGAGAATTCGGGCGCTGGCTCCGACATCACGAGCTCCTGGACGGGTTTTCGAGCAAGTTTGCGGGCAGTCTCGGGGGGAGGGCAAAGAAGACCCGGCCGGCGATCAGCTCCGCTGCAGGCTGGCTGCGCAGTCCGCTGACCACACTACGAACATAGGCTGACATCGCAGCAGAACCGGGCGTCGCTCCCGAAGTGGCACCAAAGACGTTCCGTACCAGCGCGTCGCCAAGTGCCCAATCATCACCGGCGAGGCCTACCTCGTACGCCAGAATACGGCCGTAAAAGGCTCTTGCCATGCGTTTCACGTGTTTCCCGATACTTAGGTCACCGATGCCCATTTCCCGTAGCGAACGGTCGAAATCGGCGAACATCCTGTCAAAAAAGCTCTGGCAGAGCCGGGTGGCCCGCGGCCGCTCGGATTTCAACCGATGCAAATAGAGAAATGCGTGCAAGCAAATCAGTTCAAAGCGTCCGTCGAGTGTGTCCGGTACGCCATAATCAGTAAAAAAGACGGGTAGTCGCGCCTGCTCTACGATACGCCAATAAGCAGCTTCGGCGGCATTGCGGGCCAAATTACGACTGGAAAACGAGATCACCGCAAGCCCTCACGGCCCCGCCCAAGACGTTGACAAGCGGCGGCGCGGGGTTAACCTGATTGCCCGAAAAATGGGCGCACTCGCTGCTTGTTTCAACAGATCACCGCAGCGTGGTCCCGGATTTGCTTTGTAAGGTATGTCCATGCGGCATTTGTTTTTCGTGCTGGCCACCATCTCGGCAGCTGCCGGAGCTGCGAGCTGCTCTCCGACCGTGGAGCAGCGCGGTAATCTACCGAAACCCGATAAAATCTCCGAGATCCATGCCGGCAGCACGACCAAGGACGAAGTTGTCAAGACTCTCGGATCACCGTCGAGTATTAGCGTCTTTAATAATGAGAAAGCATGGTATTATATAAGCCGGCGTACGGCTCAAACAGCCTTTTTCAAACCCGATGTACTTGACCAGCAGGTATACGTCGTTACTTTCGACGACCAAGGCGTAGTTCGGGCTGTCGACCACAAGGTGTTAGCGGATGGGCAGGAAATTACGCCCGTTGCCCGAGCGACACCAGCGCCCGGCCGGGAACTGTCGTTTCTAGAGCAGTTGATCGGCAATCTAGGAAAATTCAACGGCGGCACCGGGGGAGGAGGAGGTGGTGGTGGTGGTGGCAGCAATGGCCCACCCCCCTCCGACAGCAAGCATTAGAGTTTCAGACGGCCGAGCTCAGCCCGCCCACCATTTCGCTAAGATCGCGAGCAGCAATAGCGCCACGATATTGGTGATCTTGATCATCGGGTTGATGGCGGGGCCGGCCGTGTCCTTGTAGGGATCGCCGACTGTGTCTCCAGTCACCGCGGCCTTATGGGGCTCGGAACCCTTGCCGCCGTGATGACCTTCTTCGATGTATTTCTTCGCATTATCCCAAGCGCCGCCCCCCGAAGTCATGGAGATCGCTACGAAAATCCCGGTCACGATGGTTCCCAGCAGCATCGCACCGAGTGCGCTGAAGGCGGCCGCGCGCCCGGCGATTGCGGCGATCACGAGCCACAACGCGATGGGCGCCAGCACGGGGAGCAAGGACGGCACGATCATCTCGCGGATCGCCGCTCGGGTCAGCATATCGACGGCGAGTCCGTAATCTGGTTTCGCCTGACCCTGCATAATTCCGGGGATTTCGCGGAATTGCCGACGCACCTCGATCACGACAGCCGCCGCGGCGCGACCCACCGCGGTCATGCCCATCGAGGCGAACAGGTAGGGCAACAATCCGCCGATAAAGAGCCCGATCACGACAAACGGGTCTTGCAGGCCGAAGCGGACTTCTAGATTGGGAAAATAGTGCCTCAGGTCTTCGGTATAGGCGGCGAATAAGACGAGCGAAGCGAGCCCGGCTGAGCCAATAGCATAGCCTTTTGTCACCGCCTTGGTCGTGTTGCCAACCGCATCGAGGGCATCGGTGGTCCGGCGCACGTCGCGCGGCAGATCGGCCATTTCGGCAATGCCTCCGGCATTGTCGGTAACGGGGCCGTAGGCGTCTAGAGCGACAATCATGCCGGCGAGCGCCAGCATGGTCGTCGCGGCGACGCCGATCCCGAACAATCCGGCTATCAGATACGACACGATAATCCCGACGCAAATTACAATGACCGGCAAGGCCGTCGCCTCCATTGACACGGCGAGACCCTGAATGACGTTGGTGCCATGCCCCGTCGTCGAGCTGCGCGCAATGCTGCGCACCGGCCGATAGTCAGTCCCGGTGTAATATTCGGTAATCCAAACGATAAAGCCGGTGACAGCGAGCCCCACGATCGCACACAGCCACAACCCGAGCCCGGTCACTGACACTCCCGTGTTCATCGGCAGCGGCTCGGAGACGCCGAACATCCCAAAGATTAGCACCGCTATCGCCGCGATCGATAAGACCCCGGTCGCAAACAGCCCTTTATAAAGCGCCTTCATGATCTCGTTATCGGTGCCGAGCCTGACGAAGAACGTACCGATGACCGAAGTGACAATGCACACGGCACCGATGACGAGCGGCAGCAGTAGCATCTTGTCCAGCAGCGCCGGCGTCGCTGCCGGAGGCGCGAAGAAGATCGCGGCGAGCAGCATTGTCGCGACAATCGTCACGGCGTAGGTCTCAAAGAGATCCGCGGCCATTCCGGCGCAATCGCCGACATTGTCCCCGACATTGTCGGCGATCACCGCTGGGTTGCGCGGGTCGTCCTCCGGAATGCCGGCCTCGACCTTGCCGACGAGATCGGCGCCGACATCGGCGCCCTTCGTGAATATGCCGCCGCCGAGGCGGGCGAAAATCGAAATCAGCGAGGCGCCGAAGCTTAATCCGACCATCGCCTCGAGGACCGGGCGCAGCTCATCGTCCGCCATAGTAGCGCGTAAGATGAAGTAGTAGATCCCAACCCCGAGCAAACCCAGCCCAACGACCAACAACCCGGTGACAGCGCCAGCTTTGAACGCGATCGCAAGCCCGTCTTTGAGACCGCTGCGCGCGGCCTGCGCTGTTCTCACGTTGGCGCGCACCGACACATTCATGCCGACATAACCGGCAGTTGCCGATAGCACCGCCCCGATCAGGTAGCCAATCGCGACCCGCAGCCCGAGAAGGACCCCGAGCAGGATCAGTACGACGATCCCTACGACGGCGATCGTACGATATTGGCGATTGAGATAGGCGCGGGCCCCGACCAGTACTGCGCCCGAGATCTCCTGCATTCGGGCGGTCCCGGCATTGGCCGTCAGCACTTGGCGGCTGGTGAACCAGCCATAAGCCAATGCCAGCACGCCACACGCGATTACCAGGAAATATGCAGAAGTCATTCGGTAAGTTCCCACAAATAAAAACACCTGCCCTCGTTGTGGCTGGCGCCGCGGAAGCAGGTCAGTTGCCGGAACATGCCAGAACACCAGCGGACAGGCAACCGCACTGTGACATGCATAGTACTGGGATCAGCAGGTGTTGCGCTGTGGTTGCGGGTTGTTGATCAGAAATGGCGGTAACCGGTCTGGTCTACCGGGATTACTCGGCCTTCGCGATCAACCAGCCGCACTCCTGTTCCGGGCTTGATCCTCCCGATCATAGTTATCGGGACATCCACGTCGGAGGACAAAGCAGCGATCGACCCCGAGGCGTCGGGTGAGGCGGCGAACAACAGCTCGTAATCGTCTCCGCCGGAGGCGAGGCGGTACCGGATGCTGGGGTCGTGCTCAACGACGCTTGCTGCGGCGGCAGAGTATGGCAGCAACTCCAGCTCGACTGTCGCGGCGAGTTTGGAGGCCTCACAGATATGCCCGAGATCAGCAAGAAGTCCATCGGAGACATCTATCATAGCATGTGCAATACCGGAGAGACGCGGCCCCAGTTCGATGCGCGGCTCAGGAATTCGGAAACGCCCAATCAGGTAATCGCGATGCTCTGGCGCAAGTTCTGGATAGCCCCCGCGCAGGATGCGCAAGCCCATAAGGGCATCTCCGATCGCGCCGGAAACCCAAATCAGATCGCCGGGTTTGGCGCCGCTGCGCCGGATCTCAGTTCCCGCGGCGACTTCGCCGATGGCGGTTAGGGACAATACGGCAGGACCGTGCGTGCTTACCGAGTCACCGCCCAGCAGATCTATCCCGAACCGGCGCTGATCCTCACCGAGGCCTTCGGCAAATCTTGCTACCCAGTCTTGGCCGAGCTCGCCCGGCAAGGCGGTAGTCAGGAGGTAGTGGAGCGGCCTCGCCCCCATTGCTGCAAGATCTGAAAGGTTGACCCGCAATAGCTTCCGCGCAACCATTTCGGGAGGATCATCCGGCAAATAATGAACGCCGCAGACGATCGCGTCTGCCGTAACGACAAGACGGCTTCCTGCGCGGCAATCGACGAGTGCGGCGTCGTCGACGAGACCCAGCCCGCCCGGCCCGGCAAGGGGCGCAAAAAACCGCCGGATCCGTTCAAATTCCCCAAGCTCGTCCGCAGCCATCAGAGCCTACATTTCCACCGCGCGCAACGTGCGCCCGAGCTTGTCGAGTACACCGTTGGCGAGCCCAGGCTCCTTGCCGGAGAAAAAGGCATGGGCGACGCCGGTGTACTCGCTGATCGAGACCCGGGGCGGGACGTCGAGCCGATGTACGAGCTCATAGGCCCCCGCGCGGAGAACCGCGCGAAGGACGGAGTCGAGCCGCGCCAACGGCCATTCTTCAGTCAGGACCGCAGAGATCGTCGAGTCGAGCCGCTCAAGATGGGTTGAGACGCCCCGGACTATATCCGAAAATAGCGCTGGGTCGGCGTCCCCATATTGATCGCCATCGATCTCTCGACCAAGCCGGTGCTTGGCGAACTCGCGCACGACGGTTTCCGGATCGACCCCCTTATTTAACTCGACTTGGTAGAGGGCTTGAACAGCAGCGAGCCGGGCGTTACTGCGCCGGCTGCTACCGCTCCGAGGGCGGTCCTCTGCGGGTTCACCCGTTGTCGTTTGGCGACCGGCCTGCCGCGTCACTGTCGATGAGGTCATTCTCCTCCCCCGTGAGGCGGCGCTTCAAATCCACTAAGGCCAGGCAGGCGCGCACCGCTTCGCCGCCCTTGTCTCTGCGCTCGGCCGACGCGCGTGCCAACGCCTGCGCTTCGTTTTCTACCGTCAAGACACCAAAGCCGATGGCTAGACCGTCGCGCACCGCCAGATCCTGCAGCCCCCGCGCGCATTCAGCGCAGATATGATCGTAATGCGATGTCTCGCCCCTGATCACACATCCGAGCGCGACATAGCCATCGAAGCGCCTAGTCGAGCGCGCAACCACGCCGATCGCCCCCGGGATCTCGAATGCTCCGGGGACCGAAATAACTTCATGCGTAGCGCCGGCTGCCGCCAGCGCGCGCTCGGCGCCTCGCCTCAGCTGCTCGGCGATATGAGCGTAATAAGGAGCTTCGACAAGGAGGATGTGGGGCGATTGTTTCATGGCTGATCATTCCCACGTGGACCGAGGAGCCGAGCGACATATCGCGCGATCAGATCGATCTCGAGATTCATTTGCTGCCCGACCGCGGCATTGCCGAAGCTGGTGCATCCTAGGGTGTGAGGAATAATATTTATCCCGAAGCGGCTGCCTGAAACCTCGTTCACCGTCAGGCTCACACCGTCGAGCGCGACCGCGCCCTTGGGAGCGATGAACGGCACCAGTGCCTCGGGCGCATCGAAGACAAAGCGCACGGACTCGGCTTCGTGGCGCCGATCGATGACTCGAGCGATCCCATCGACATGTCCCAAGACGAGATGCCCACCAAGCTCATCACCGATCCGCAATGATCGCTCCAAATTGACCGGCGAGCCTTCCCCCCAGGAGCCGATTGTTGTGCAGGCGAGGGTCTCGGCCGAAGCCTGAACCGAAAATTCCCCGGGTGCGACTGCAGTGACCGTCAGACAAACCCCGGAACAGGCGATTGAAGCCCCCAGCGGAATTGCCGCGGTGTCGAAAGCTGTTGCTATCGTCAAGTCGACGAGATCGCCGCGGCGCAGCCGCTTTACCCTGCCGAGATCCGTCGTGATGCCGGTGAACATACAGCTTAAGCTACGGCCCAATGGGATGATTTGCCAGGGTCTCTGCGCGCGGCTGGAATGCGACGACTACACCATCCTTGCCCGGCCGCCACGGGACCAGGGGGATCGGATACCGGCCCGTGAGCGGTGACTTGGCAGGTATCCTTGCCACAGGTCCGGTCAATCCGCCGTTTGAGGGCGATTTCGAATCCGAAAGCAGACCGAGGGCCGTTCATCAAAGCCGCACACTTAAGGAAGGGCGACCAAACATTCGCCCAAAACGAATGGCATCTTGCTGCCGACGGCTGCGGCAGCGCCGCGGGACGAGGAGCAGATGACTGGATCCAGGGGCAGAGACGCTGGCAATTCGCCATCCGCGAGGGCGGGCGTCAGAAAAACTCTACTGGGACTGATATCAACTTTTCGGGGAATTTAGCTGCTGATTCGCTGCAGATGCAGCAGCGAGCCTGGCCGACCTCAACGTCTAGTTGCGATGGAGCCATCGAGGGCGGATGATCATCCTTGGTTTCGTGGGCAGGATGCTGAATTCACGGGGTTCCACGGGAGGAAGCAAGAAAATCGGGTTTACCGGGACCCGCGGCGACTCATCGGTCCACCAGTTCTCAAAGCCGTCGAGCGACGATGCCCCGGTTTGATGATATAGAAGTGCTTTCCGCCGACTGGAGGTCCGCCGGATGAAACACAGTATGGTCATCATCGACGCCGACGGGCATGCCGTTGATTACGAGCCCGTCTATCGCGAAAGGCTGCCGGAGCAATATCGCAACCGGGCGACGATCTACCCGGCCGACAATTTCGACCGGACGCAAAACGGGCAGCTCGCCGGCAAACGGCCATCGTCGCCATCGCAGAACCTTGCGGACAACGCCCAGGAGGGCATCGACCTGCAGATCATCTATCCGACCGGCGGGCTGATGCTGACGCGGGTACGCGAGCGCGACTACGCGATAGCGCTCTGCCGAGCGTACAATGATTGGCTCTATGACTGGTGCGCGACCGACCGCAAGCGACTGAAGGCGGTCGCGTTGGTACCGTTGCATGTCGATACCAAAGCGGCCATCGAGGAGATGGAACGGGCCGTATCGAAGCTCGGCAATGTCGGGGTCATGGTCAATACCTATGACCGCAGCCGTAATGTCGCGCACCGCGATTTCTGGCCGTTCTACGAGGAATGCGCGCGGCAGGGTGTGGCCATCGCCTTTCACGCGTCGGGAAGCGACACGATGGACCCGCTGTGCCACTTCGAGAATTTTCTGCAGATCCACACACTGTCGCACGCGCCGGAACAGCTGATCGCCTGCACTGCGGTCATCTATAGCGGGCTGTTGGAGAAGTATCAGGATCTGCGCGTCGCCTTCCTCGAGGCCGGCATCGGCTGGGTCCCGTTCTGGATGGAGCACATGGACGAGGAATACGAATTCCGCCAGTTCGACGCGCCGCTATTGAAAGCCAAGCCATCGGAATACATGACCTGCGGCCGCGTCTTCGTGTCCTGCGAGCCGGAGGAGAAGACGCTGCGCTACGTGCCCGACTTCTTCCCGGCCGACAATATCCTGTTCGCGTCCGATTATCCGCATTGGGACGGGCAGTTCCCGGATGCTGTATCGATCCTCGCCGATCGCAGCGATATTCCAGATGGATTGAAGCGTAAAATTTTCTTCGACAACCCGCAGCGCTTCTACGGAATGAAGATCGATCCCGCCGGCTTCGGCTCGGCTTACTGATGAGGAGGGGAGGATGCCAAGAATTCCGGCGGAGCGTCTCGGCGAGATCGGGCGGGCCTTATTTGTGGCGGCGGGGACGTCGCGTGAAGAGGCCGAAGTGGTCGTGCGTCACGTGATCAACGCCAATCTCGCCGGTCACGATTCGCACGGGGTCATCCAGATCCCGACCTATATCGAGCGCATCAAGGTCGGGCACATCGTGCCCGGCGCACCATGGAAAATTGTCCAGGAATCGCCGACGACTACGGTCGTCGACGGGCATTGGGGCTTTGGCTACGTCGTCAACGAGCGAGCCATGCGTCTGACGATCGAAAAGGCCAAATCCGCCAATGTCGCCGCCACCACGGTGTTTCGCCAGGGGCATATCGGCCGGGTCGCTTCTTATACCTTGATGGCGGCGCAGGAAGGGATGATCGGCATCGCCACCGCAGATTCCGGGCGCTCGCCAAAGGCCGTCGCCCCGTTTGGCGGTCGCGAGGCGCGGCTTGGTACGAATCCCATCTCGATCGCGATGCCATCAGACCTCGACGGGCCGCTCTATCTCGACATGGCCACCTCGGCCGCGGCGGCCGGGAAGATCGCGCTGTCGGTCGCGCGCGGCACGCCCGTGCCGCCGGGTTGGATCATTGATCGCGACGGAAGGCCAACTACGGACCCGAGCCAACTCCGCCAGGGGGGAGCACTCCTTCCGGTCGGCGGCAGCGAGGGATATAAAGGCTATGGTCTTTCTGTAATGGTCGAGATCCTGTGCGGTCTGCTGACCGGGCTGGGCTTCGGGGTCGAGCCGACGGGCCGCCATAACGACGGCTGCTTTATGGCCGTCTTCAAGGTCGATGCTTTTCGACCACTCTCTCTATTTAAAAAGGACGTCGGCGACTTCGTGCAGTACTTGAAGGCGACCAAGCCGGCCGAAGGCAGCGGCGGTGTCTATTATCCCGGTGAAATCGAGCACATGCGCGAAGAAGATCGCCGCAAGAACGGCATCGAAATCGAAGATGCAACGTGGTCCAAGTTGCGTGGCTTGGCTAAGTCCTACGGTCTTGCGGAGCAGTTGGGGTTCACGGAAACGTGAGGTGGGCGGGTAAAATGGAAATCATCGAACGCATCGCGAAATTTCACGATGATCTGACCAGTTGGCGGCACGATATTCATGCCCACCCCGAACTCGGGTTTCAGGAAGAGCGGACCTCCGATCTCGTTGCACAAAAACTGGCGCAGTTCGGTTACGAGGTGCATCGAGGCATTGGCCGGACCGGCATTGTCGGACGACTGCACGCAGGCACCTCGCCGCGTTCGATCGGCCTCAGAGCCGATATGGACGCCCTGCCGATACAAGAGGCCACCAATCTCTCATATCGCTCTCGCCATGATGGCCGCATGCATGCCTGCGGCCATGACGGCCACACGACAATGCTGCTCGGCGCCGCGCGCTACCTCGCCGAAACCGGCAATTTCGACGGAACCGTGCACCTGATCTTCCAGCCCGCAGAGGAGGGACTCGGCGGCGGCGATGCAATGGTGAAAGACGGGCTTTTCGAGCGCTTCCCGTGCGACGCCATTTTCGGCATGCACAACCGGCCCGGGCTCGCGGTCGGGAAGTTCCAGATCCGCGCCGGCCCGATGATGGCAGGCGGCGCTTATTTCGATATCGCCGTTCTTGGCCGAGGTGCACATGGAGCCCGGCCCGAGTCGGGAATCGATCCGGTCATTGTCGCGAGCCACATCACGACAGCCTTGCAGACCGTCATTTCCCGCAATGTCAGGCCGCTAGACACGGCAGTGCTCAGCGTCACCCAGATCCACGCCGGCGATGCTTATAATGTAATACCAGAGCAGGCCTTTATTCGTGGCACTGTGCGCGCCTTCGCTCCCGAGACATTGACCCTAATCGAGCAAAGAATGAGAGCTATCGCCTCGGGCGTCGCGAGCGGGTTCGGGGCGACGGCCGAACTCGATTTCCGCCCATTGTTTCCGCCCCTGGTCAACGACGCGGCCGAGGCCGATTTCATCGCTGATACCGCCGCCGAACTGGTCGGCGAGGACAATGTCAACCGCAGCGGCAATCTCGTGATGGCCTCCGAGGATTTCTCATACATGCTGAATTGCTGTCCCGGCGCCTACATTCAGATCGGCAACGGCGACGCTGCCGGCGGCTGTGAAGTCCACAACCCCGGCTACGATTTCAACGATGCCGCATTGCCGTACGGCGCCGGCCTGTTCGCGCGGCTGGTCGAGAGGAAACTCCCGCCTGACAGGTAAAGGCTGTGGGATGGCCTACGCCGGCGCGGGAATGGCGCGCTGGTTGTACATGATCTTGCGCATCTGCGCCCGTTCCTCCGCGGTCAAGGTGCTCGGATCTACGCGCAGATCGTTGCCAGTCTCCATACCGCGCTTCACCGCCGGGCGGTTGCCGACCTCTTCGAACCAGCGCTTGAAATACTTGAATTCGTTGATGTCCTGCCCCTGGGCGTCCCAATTGACGGTCCATGGATAAGAAATCATGTCGGCGATCGTGTATTCGTCGCCGGCAAGATACCGGCGATCATACAGCCGATTATTCATGACCCCGTAGAGGCGGTTCGCCTCGTCGGTAAAGCGGCGAATGGGGTAGGTCAGGTCGCCGGCGTCGGGACCGGCCCGCCGGAAATGCCCGCATTCGCCGAGCTTTGGCCCCTGATTTGCCATCTGCCAAATGACCCACTGCGTCACCTCGTATTTCCCGCGTACGTCTTGCGGGAAGAACCGCCCTTCCTTTTCGGCGAGGTACATCATGATCGCCCCCGACTCGAATATGCTGATCGGCGCACCGCCGCCTTTCGGCGCATGATCGACCAGCACCGGCATGCGGTGATTGGGGTTGATCTTCAAAAAATCCGACTTGAACTGATCGCCACGCCCGATGTTACAAGGAACGAGATTGTAATTAAGGCCCAGTTCCTCCAGCAGTATCGTCACCTTTTTGCCGTTTGGGGTCGGCCAAAAATGCAGATCGAGCATGGTGAATTCCTTTTGTAGGGTGAACTGGTGGCTGCGGTAACGATAGCCTCCCTGTCGTGCGGTGTCACCGATCTCGCCGATCACTCGCGGCGAAAGGTCACGACGAGGACATCGCGATGGGCTGGAAGTTGCGGATCGAGGGGGACGACTGGGGTCACGCCGTGGTAGACGCGGCTGTCATCGACTAGGGCGGAGTCGAGAGGCTCGGTCAATGTGAAGCTCCCAAGCGGCCGCTTCTGCAGGTCATAGATGGTGGTCTCGCCGCTTGCGATGTTCTCACGGTGTACCATCAGCACCAACACCCAGTCTACCCCATCGCGGTGCATGCCTTCCGGCGTCGGGCGGCCTTCTTCGCCCGGTCTGGCCTCGATGCGGAACTGGTGGATTTCGACATGCCATGCATCCGGCCGCAGCTCCGGCGGCGTCATTCGGTCGAAGAGCTCGTGGGCTGTGCGCAGGATCGCGCTCAGCGCCGGATGCTCCGCGATCGCTTCAGTAACCGGCTCGAACCATCGCTCAACCCCGCCATTCAGTGGGTTGTAATCCCGGCTCTGGTAATGGGGCTGGTGAGGCTTGCGGGCGATTCCCGCTGCTGTGGCGCGGAACGCCGCGAACCGACGGCGGCGATAACGTCCGCCATCGGCCATGTAAGAATCGAGGCCGAGATTATTCCAGCTGGCGGCGAAAGCATTCCAATCGCGCAGCCCTTGGTATTTTAGGAACTCTCGCCACTCCAATGTCCGGACGAATACGAATCCGTCGCGCGCTGTCGCCTCCGCCAGCATGGCCAGCAACTCTGACATTTATGGGTCCTTATATCGGAATGTGTCATGCGGCACCAACAGCCGATCGGATATACAACTAAACGTTATTCATCACCGAGCGGTCAGCTGCACCTGCAGCAAATCAGCAGCAAAAATTCTCCGAAAAGTTGAAACTCCGGGTGGTATGGCTCCCGAACCGGAGCTACGCAAATGGCGCGCGCCCTGTGGGCGCCTACCCACTCCGATCAATCTACCACCTTCTGTGTGCACCTCTGCTCCATATAATTCGAAAACGGCGATTGTTTTAGGCAATTTTACAATGGCAGTATCGCAACCGTGGCATTCCTTGCAGGCGGGACATCCATGATAACAAGGGCAATGCGAAATATCCAATATATAATCCCGATCTCAGCATTTCTATATTGACAATCGCAAATGCGTCATGTATCATCAAGGTGTCGCTCGGGGAGGCGATCAAAGTGCGCCACGGCACTGCGACGGGCTGATGAGCGCAACAATCTGAGTTCCGAGTCCAAGTGCAGAAGTTGAAATAGCCGTATTACGCGCCCGCCTCTAGGCAACTGACCAACCGGATACCCGCAATCCAGTTCGGCATCCCCCGAGAGACGGTCATTTGACACGATGCGGCGCTAAGTCCGCCTCCGCTATCGAGGAGGGTAGGGCGAGCCCGGAGCGCATCCCGCAACGAACGGGAGGTCCCAAACCACCGCACTTTTACAAGTGGGTTCATGCCAGAGTGCCGTGAGAAGCGATGCCCGGGGCCGGTGGCAACTAAACGGAAAGCGCTCGTCTAACCTCCAAACGCCAAGAACGGTTTCGTCAAGTTCGGAATACCGGGGATCGCAAGCGATCTCAAACCGCATTGTCGCCTCCGCGGAGAGATGAATGAGAACTACTCTTAGCAATTTGATCATAAATAACATAGCGCCGACGGGAACAATTATTGGAGCCCTAACTACGCAAGATAAATGCGGTGGTTCTATACCTTGTACATATAGAATATTACAAGCAGGTACTGGTATATTTGGGATTGCAGGAAACGAGCTGATTACTGCATGGAGCACCCCACCGGCGCCAGCCTTGTATCTCGTCTTCATTCAGGTAATGGGGACCAACGAGATATTTAACGAATTCGAGACCTTCGAGGTGAATGTGGTAGCCTCTGCGCCACCGCCTCCGCCGCCGCCTGCAATCACGGTGAATGGGTCCACCAATGCGGTTGTGACGGAGGGCGCGACCCTGGCAACAGCGGTCGCCAACGGTCCCGGGAACACGACCGATTGGGTCGGACTGGCCGCGGCCGGAAGCTCGGACACATCCTTCCTTACATGGGATTATCTGAGCGGGTCCCAGACGCCCCCTCATGTCGGTCTGACCTCGGCGACACTGATGATGACGGCGCCCAGCAAGGACGGGCGATATGAGGCCCGATTTTATGCCAACAATGGGTACACTGTGCTGGCACGCGCCACGTTCACAGTCGCGCCACCGCCACCACCATCTCCACCGCCGCCCGACGCTCCATCGATTACTGTGAATGGCTCTAGCAACGCGGCTGTTCTGGAAGGTTCGCCTCTTGCGATGGGAGTGGCCAATGGGCCCGCAAGTCCAACCGATTGGGTAGGATTGGCTGGCGCCGGTACTCCCGACACCGCCTACATATCCTGGGCTTATCTGAACGGCTCCCACACAGCGCCCACGGCTGGTATGACTTCGGCCAACTTGACTATGACGGCGCCGACCACTGACGGCGCTTATGAAGCACGATTCTATGCCAATAACGGTTTCACAGTGCTCGCGCGTGCCCCGTTCACCGTGGCGCCACCGCCGCCGCCTCCGCCACAGCCGGTGATCACTGTAACCCCGAGCACGCCCGAAGTGCCGGACACGACATCCCGCGGAGCGGTTGTGGCGACCTTTTCAGTTGCGATGAGCGACGGATCGCCATTTACCGGGAAGGTAGGGTTTGGCGCGCCCTATTATGACGCAGGAGGGATCTTCGCCCTGTCCGGCAATCGAATCATTGTGAACCCAAACGGCCCTGGGCTTGGACCAAATATGACCACCATTACCGATCATATTACGCTCGAGACGATTCCATGACTGGCAGACTGCTGTTTCGATCTGCAGCCGCCTGGTCGCTTTTGGTGTTATGCGCCGGCGCCTTTGCGGCGACGAAGAACGTGGATGTTGTCGTGACGCACAACACGGGCTCCCTGTTGACCACTTACACGGTGCAGGAGACGAGCGGAAAAAATCAGCCGGCGGGTATGGTCTACATCGCCGGTCAATCCTTCCGTCGCGGCGATCTTCCCCCGGGCACTTACCCGGTGTTGCGGGACCCAACCACACATACTCCGCTAGTACAGCAGCTCGACGAAATCGCCACCCGACGGGAGAACGGCGACGACGGATCGATCCGGCACCTCGTTTTCTCGGTGCAACTCCCGGCTATACCGGCGAACGGTACCTACACGATGGAAGTTGTCAGGCAGACTGGGACCTACTCGGCAACCACGAAACAGACCCTTACAGGTCTAGCGCAGGCGCACGACCTCAAGCTGCACTTGACCGACGTGCGCAACCAGGATGGCAGTGTAAGGGGATCGGGCAGCCTTACCTTTGATGTCAATGCGGCTGTCTCGAATGCGGGCCGTGATGCTCCGCGCAAGTGCGCAACCGGCCCGGTGCGAGATTGTTGGATCGTAGTCGGACCGCCGATCGACGATGTCACGCATCAGCCGGACCCGCTGCTGTACGTTAGCTGTTATCTCGACTTAACGACGAGCCTGCAAGACCAGACCTCACTCGGGCCTGTGCGCCACGTCTGCCGCGTCGACAATTCCTGGATGAACGTCGCCGCAGGTTCTAGAGGAAACACCGGCAACTCAGGCCCCGCAGGGTTAACTAATGATCCGCAGGCTATCTCCTACCGCCCACAATTGCTCGATGGTAGGTCCAATCTATTGGACTGGAGCTGGCTCGATGCGACAGTGAATAGCTCGAACAACCCGATCACCACCGGAGGCGATCACGCCGCTGGCTGTTTTTCAGCTACCTTGACCAGTAATGGCAACTGGAGAATACCGCAGAGCACCGGCAGCAGCACCTGGTATTATGGAATGCCGGTGTTCTATCACACTGCCGGTAAGCCGCCGACCGGGATGACCAATGACACTCTGTATTTCGTCTACCCGGTAGGGTTGGGATACACTTGGCATGATCCGGTTCAGCCCAACAATGATACCAACCTGATCCAATTGACTAATGCGCCATTCCTCTGCGCTAACGGTGGATCGCCGATTTTCCCTACCGATCAAGGGGTGGGTTATCAAACCTTCTCGTTCAGGGTATGGCACACGCATTGGATGAGTTGGTATACGGTAGACCAGACTGGCGCGGAGAACTGGACGAATGGGACGGCCCGCACGATCAGCAGCCTTTACCCTGCAATGAACGCGGCCGAGAGACTGTATTGGAAGGAGACGGGGACCGTGCCGCCGCTAGCGGAGGATGTTACCCCGGCGGGAGATCCTGCCCCCAAGAACTTGCCGCTAGAGTACAATTACGAGCCGTTGAGCCGGACGGTCATCACCGGCGGGAGCGGCGTCGGCGATAGGCCAGAGCTGGGAGTAGTCAGCGAATGGGCGGCTGAGGCTTTTCTGCTCCAAACGCACAAAGCCTGGCAGAATATGAGAGCAGTCGCTCTTTCCGGGGCCGCCTATCCGGAAAGCAGCGTGCTCAACGAAGCCACCGGCCGCATCCCCGCAGTCAACAACGGACCACCGGGGCCAAATCACGCGGGGGCGGGGGGGTCCTATCCGGCGCTCGCCGCGCCTGCACCAGGCACTTATGTCCTCAACGGTGTGTTCAACAGTGGCGTGGTCAACCCGCTTCTGAACAATCCCATCAGCGGCTCTCAATATGGCTACATTGCCGGCATTTGGGGAGGCGGTCCGGTTTCTTACGGCAACGATCACTATCCTGCCTTCAACAACATGATGTACACGATCTTTGGCGATCGTCACTACCTTGACGCGCTTTATCTCACGGGGAATCGTCAGATATCGGGTATCCAGCCGGGACCCTCGCCGGTTGGCCATCGGGATTATGGCCTGAATGGCGTCCACTACTACGGACTTTTTTCCTATTGCCAATGCGAGCGCCGCGGCAATTTTTGGAGCTGGCGAGACATAATGCTTCCAGCAGCCTTGGGCGGCGACAGCAACCCGGAGCGGGCCTACTTCAACGACCTAATTGCTGAAAATTATTGGTTTACGGTAGAATTGGAGTCAGCTATCGACGGTCCAGGAAGCACAAATTTCCGGAATAGTATTTCTCCGCCGATGAGTTTCAATTACACGGACACATTTATGGACTCCTACGGGATGGAGACGTCCTATATGAGTTATGCTATGTTACGTGACCCGCTAAGCGCGTACTTCATGCCCAAATGGGTACGCGCCTATAACGCATTCTGCTCAGATACGGTTCCCGGAGCGCGCGGCATCCCGGGAGAAATGTCGTCTTACTGGTGCGCCTCTTATAGTTACTCGGCCGCCATTCATGACTCCTCGCACCTCGCCGCTTCAGTCGGGGCTCCTTTCAACATGGGCGCAGCCTTCAATGGTGTGGACGCTTCGGATTGGGGCATATTCTGGGTGTATATGAACTTCGCCACCGGCTCCAACACTGTTACTCAGGGCAGCAATATCTATCACCTGACGAATGGCGATAAGGTCAAAAATATCGGCGGGCAATTAAGTGGTGATGCCGGTCCGGACGAGCTGCATCCGGACACCTGGTACACGGTCACGAATCCAGACAACAACGCAGGTACATTTCAAATCGTCAATCCCGCAACCGGCACCCCATTCACGAGTTTCACCCAGGGTGGCAAACCATATAGTAGTAATTCCGCCAATATTATTGTTCGCCCAACGGGGTATCTCCCGTCGACAGGATGGGCATCCTATGGATACGGGCTGAACGCTCAGCTTATCATCACTGCACTAAAGGACCTGGGCTTCTCGGCCATAAACACGGCGTTCAAGGTGATGTCGGCGCGAGAACATATCACTCCCGACACGAGCAACGTTAGATACAATTGGGACCCGACCGTGGTCGTGCCGTAGGCCGGCAGAAACGCTCTCGGCAAGGTCTGGCTGACACCCTCCTCGGAATGGCACCCGACTAGCTCGGCAGGACTTCGATGCCGGATCATCCCGGAAGCTACAGCGTCGTGAACTCGGCGGCGCCGACGCCCGCGCGTGCCGAGCTTGCTCGGGCCATTGCTCTTGTGCCACAGCGCAGAAGTCGCTCTGGTTGAGCAAGCACAAAACCGGCGGATCATCTCGGCATAGTAGCGGCCGGGCCTAAGCTGAGCCAGGTGGAAAGCTCAGCGTGAAGCTCGCTCGCTTGCGTCAACCTCCCTAACCCGACTTGAACAGTCAGTGAGGGGGCGGCGCCGATAAGTAGTTGATTTATTGAGGTCTGATTGACGAATTTTCAGG
>JBARIB010000311.1:0-1916 GCA_049799535.1 Allostellaceae bacterium
CGTCCGGCGCGCCGACGACGGCGGCTTCGAGCACATCCTCGTGCGCGATGAGCGCCGCCTCGACCTCGGCCGGCGACACGAACATGCCGCTGACCTTCAGCATGTCGTCGCTGCGGCCGCAATAAACGTAATACCCGTCTCCGTCCTCAAAGTACTTGTCGCCGGTTCGCGTCCACCGGCCCATGAAAGTTGCCCGGCAGCGCTCTCGATTGTTCCAGTAATAGGCGGCGCTGGTCGGGCCGCTGACCAAGAGGTCGCCGATTTCGCCGCGCGGCACCGCCTCCCCCTGCTCGTCGACGATCTTGAGCTCATAGCCGGCGATCGGCCTGCCGGTGGTGCCGTAGCGAACCGCGCCTGGCCAATTGCTCAGGAAGATATGCAGCATTTCGGTCGAGCCGATGCCGTCGAGAATGTCGACGCCGGTCCGCTCCACCCAGCGGCGGCCGATATCCTGCGGCAGCGGCTCGCCGGCGGACACGCAACGGCGCAATGCGATCTCGTCGGGCTGCGGCAGATCATTGCTGGCGAGCATCGCAGCGTAGAAGGTGGGAACCCCGCAAAAGACCGTCGGGCGATATTCCCGCAAAACCCGGCTGACCATTGCGGGGGTCGGCCGCTCCGCCATCAGTACGCTGGTGGCGCCGACCGCCATTGGAAAGGTCAGAGCGTTGCCGAGACCATAAGCGAAGAACAACTTCGCCACCGAATAGACGACATCGGTTTCGGCGATGTCCATGACCGGGATCGCGTAAAGCTCCGCCGTCTGGATCAGGCTCGAATGGACGTGAACGGTGCCCTTCGGCCTGCCGGTCGAGCCCGAGGAATAGAGCCAGAAACAAGGCTCGTCCGGATGTGTCGGCGCCGTCTCCGCTGCGGCGGGCATCTCCGCGAGCAGGCCGGCAAGGGAGGTTCCCTGCGTGCCGGCGCCGGAGACGATGAGCTTTGGGCGGGGCTCGGGCAACTCGGCCAGTGCCGCTTCCATCGCCGGCAGTACCGGCGCCGACACGACGGCCGCCCGGGCCCGGCTGTCGGCCAGCATGAAGGCGAACTCGCCGGCGGTGAGCTGCGTGTTGACCGCAACGGGAACGACGCCGGCCTTGATCGCACCCAGGAACGCAGTCGGAAAGTCGATCGTATCCTGCAGACACAGCAGGATGCGCTGCTCGGGATGGATCTCGAGGCGGCGGATCAGATTGGCAAATCGGCCGACCCGGTCGGCGAGCTCGGCATAGCTATGGCTGCCGCGATCATCGATGAAGGCCGCCTTGCCGCCGCGCCCGGCTGCGAGGTTTCGCCCGATCAGATCGGCGGCGGCATTGTATGTCGCCATGCGTTCGCCGCTCATCCGCTACCCTCCGCTGTTACATTACGGGCCGCCGATTATATTCTCGACATGCAACGGTCGACCACCTGCGGTTTGCTCCCCTCTGCCCCCGAACGCGACGATTTTCTCTGTCGCCTCGGTGAGCGCGTTCGTGAGGAACGGGCCCGCCGCGGCATGACGCGCAAGATCCTGGCGCGCGATTCAGGATTGTCGGAGCGCTATCTCGCGCAACTGGAGAGCGGCAAGGGCAATATTTCGGTCAAGCTGCTGCGCCGGGTTGGCGACGCGCTGAACCTGCCGCTTTCGAGGCTCCTCGCTGGCGAACCCGCCGAACCAGCCGAGTTGCGGTTGATTGGTGAATTATTACGGCGGCTGCCTCCCGAGCGCCTGGGCGAGGCGCGCGCCTTGCTCGATGCGCGTTTTAAGGCGCCCGATCGCGATGCTCGGCGGCGCAGGATTGCGCTGATCGGATTGCGCGGCGCCGGCAAATCGACGCTGGGCAGCCGCCTCGCCCACCGTCTGGAAGTGCCTTTCATCGAGCTCGACAGCGAAATCGAGCGCGATTTGGGTTTGTCGCTCGGCGAGATTTTCG
>JBARIB010000312.1:0-3240 GCA_049799535.1 Allostellaceae bacterium
GCGCTTCAGCGATGCCGGCTGGCGTGTCATCACCTGTTCGCGCGAGGCAGTACCGGATGAGTGCAAGCGCGACCCGAACTGGACCCGTCACATCACCGCCGATCTCGGAAATCCCTCCGACCTTGAACATTTCGTGGCCGAGGCGAGCGGGCTGCTTGGCGACGGGCTCCATGCTCTCGTCAACAATGCCGGGGTGTCGCCCAAATCTCCGACCAAAGAACGGCTGGGTTGCCTCAACAGCGACCTCGAGGCATGGCATACCGTTTTTCATCTAAATTTTTTCGTCCCGCTGATCCTCGCGCGTTCGTTCTCGGATGCGCTCGCGAAGGCCAAGGGTGCCATCGTCAACGTCACCTCGATCGCCGGCCACGTGGTGCACCCGTTTGCCGGTTCCGCTTATTCGACCTCCAAGGCAGCGCTGTCGGCATTAACACGGGAAATGGCTGTCGAATTCGCGCGGCTCGGGGTCCGCGTCAATGCGGTTGCTCCCGGCGAAATCAAGACGGCGATGCTGTCTCCCGAGACGACATCGCTGTTGCCGCGCATCCCGCTCAACCGGCTCGGCGAGCCCGAGGACGTCGCAGGCACAATCTTTTTCTTATGCACCGATGATGCGGCTTACGTGACCGGGACGGAGATCTTCGTCAATGGCGGCCAGCATGTATTTTGAGCGCGCCTCAAATGCAGGAGCAAATGTGAACGCTACTCGGTTGACGCGGCGCACGGTGCTGAAGACCGCGGCGCTGGTTTCATCGACATTTGCCGCGCCGTTTGTACACGGCGCCTATGCGGCGGGGAAACTCTCCTGCGGGTTTTGGGACCACTGGGTGCCAACCGCCACGGGGCCGCTAGAACAGCTCTGCCGCGAATGGGCGGCTAAGGAGAAGGTAGACCTCACGGTCGACTTCATCACCTCCAATGGTGACAAAGACCTGCTGACGGTGGCGGCCGAGGCGCAAGCGAAATCAGGCCACGATGTGCTGCAGTTCACCAGCTGGTACGCGACCGGTCAGGCAGAAAATCTGGAACCGGTCGACGACGTTGTGACCGCGATAATCGCTCAGAACGGCGCCCCCAGCAAAGCCGCCGAATACCTTGGTAGGTCTGGCGGTCATTGGATCGCCGTGCCCACTGGGTACGGCAGCACTCTCTCGCCGCCCTGCGCCCGCATTGATCTGATGAAGCAATTGGTCGGGCTCGACCTGACCAAGATGTACCCGGTCGACGCGCCCCCCGACCCACAGCTCGTGGACAATTGGACCTGGGACTTTTTCCTCACGGCGGCGGAGAAGTGCTTCAAAGGGGGATACCCATTTGGCATGCCGATGAGCACGACTCCGGATGCCGTAAACTGGGTCGGCACAATGTTTGCCGCGCACGGCGTTCGGCTGGTCGATGAAGAGGGCAACATTACGGTCAGATCCGACGCCACCAGGCAGGTGCTCGAGTGGTTCAAGAAGGCCGTGCCGCTCTTCCCGCCCACGGTCTTCGCCTGGAATGACGCGTCAAATAACAAGGCTCTGATATCCGGCCAGAGCGCATTGATCATGAACTCGCCGAGCGCCTGGGCGGTTGCAAAGCGCGACGCCCCGAAGATCGCCGAGCAGCTGTGGACTTTCCAGCCGCCAAAAGGCCCGAGTGGCCGGTTCGACACCGGGATCAACCGGTTCTGGGGCATCTGGAATTTCTCGACGAACAAATCGGCGGCCAAGAGCCTTTTGGCGTATCTCTCGACCCGTTCTTCGGTCGAGCGGCTGGTCAATGCGAGCCAAGGCTATGACGTGCCGCAGTTTGCGAAGCTCAATGACTTTTCGGTATGGACGGAGGCCGAGCCGCCCAAAGGCACGCTCTACAATTTTCCGCCCAAAGGCGACACGATCGTCTCGGTCACGGGCTATCCGGCGCCGCCCAAGATCGGGGTGCAAATGTACTCGCAGGGCACGATGTGCAAGATGATCGCGCAATGCACCCAGGAAGGTCGATCCATAGACGCGGCGATCGATTACGCCCAATCCGAGCTCGAGGGCTTTTCGAGGAGCTAGTTATCTTGGCATAGGGCATGCCGAGCGTACCCAAAAAGCCAATGCCCACCACCGCAACTGTGCTACAGAGAGCAATGGTTCCGAGTGGGCCGCCGGGGACGCGGCGGGCCTGACACATGGACCGATTGGGAGAGGAATTGATGAACCGGACATTGCTGACTCGGCGCACGGTGCTGCAGACCACCGCGGCAACAGCGCTCACCGCCCCGTTCGTGCACGGCGCCTACGCCGCCGGCAAGCTCTCGTTTGGCGTATGGGACCATTGGGTCCCGGGCGCGGCCGAGGAATTAAAGAAGATTTGCGCCGAATGGGCGGCCAAGGAAAAAGTCGATCTCAACGTCGACCTGATCACCTCGAACGGCGACAAGGACTTGCTGACGCTGATGGCGGAAGGTCAAGCCAAGGCCGGTCACGACATCATCGGACTGCGCGTATGGTACGTGTCGGCTCAGGCCGAAAATTTCGTACCGGTAGACGACATCGTGGAACCGGTCATCACTCAATATGGCCCGATATCCAAGTCCGCCGAATATTGCGGCAAGATAAACGGCCATTGGATGGCAGTGCCGACAAGCTATGGCAGCGGCGCTCTGCCGCCCTGCGCCCGCATCGATTATTTCAAAGATTATGTCGGGCTCGACGTGCAAAAGATGTATCCGACCGAGGCGCCGCCCGACAAGGCGTTGACCGACGCCTGGGATTGGGACCATTTCATCACCGCCGCCGAGAAATCCTCCAAGGCCGGGCACGCCTTTGGCCTCGGGCTAAGCACCTGCACCGACGCGATCAACATGGCGGGCGCAGTGTTCCACAGTTACGGCGCCGACCTCGTCGATCCCGAAGGCACTATTACGGTCAAAACCGACGCGACCCGGCAGGCGCTCGAATTCTTTAAGCGGCTGGCGCAATGGCTCGGCGGCGACGTCTATGCCTATGACAACGCCTCGAACAATAAGGCTTTGGTCTCCGGCAAGTCGGCGTTGATCTTCAACCCGCCTGCGGCATATGCGGTGGCCAAGCGCGACCAGCCGAAGATCGCCGAGCAATTGTGGACGTTCCACTCGCCAAAAGGACCAAAAGGGAGGTTCGATCCGGCCGGCTATTATTACTGGGGGATCTGGAACTTCTCAAAGAATGTTTCGGCAGCGAAAAGCCTGTTGACCTATCTCACGACCCGCGAGGTCCAGGAGAAGCTGGT
>JBARIB010000313.1:0-6787 GCA_049799535.1 Allostellaceae bacterium
CCGGTCACACAGACGCGCTTGCCCCGAAGGGCCGTCTCGGGGGTTCCGAATTTCCCCCGATGATCGCCGTAAATGACCGCAGTGAACGTCGCATTCGGAAACGGCCTCCCCATGTCCAATAACGTCGGCTGAGACGCACGTCGGCCTCGTATTCGTCGGACACGACAGCGCCGCAGACCGTAGCGGTTTCGCCAATGTGGCCAGCCGCGTCCTCCGGGCTCAGCGTCGCCGAGGCTACCGGGAAGGCCCACAATCCGAAGACGGTCGCGGGCAGCGATCTCAACAGTCTCATTACAACCTCAGCCGAAGAGCGGCCTCTTCGTGGGGTTCAGGTATCGCCCAAATGCAACCAAGGCAGGCGCTCCTCCGGGAAATCGTGCTGCGTCGGTGCTAGCAACTCCGCTTGGTCAAACGCGCCGACATGGAAATGTGTCTCAGTCGGCAAGTGCTCGCTTTCATAGGTCAACGTTGATCCGCATTTGGCGCAAAATCCCCGTCGCGCCCCGGGCGAAGAATTGAACTTGGTGATCTCGCCTTTGGTCACAGCATAAGCGCTGCGTTCGAATGCCACGAAGACGGAGACCGGCGCGCCGCTGTGCTTCCGGCAGCTCTGGCAATGGCACCACGCTACCCATTTCGGCTGGCCGGTCGCTGCAAAGCGCACAGCACCGCAGATGCAGCCGCCCTCGAATTGGTCACTCATGGCGTTACCCCTCGAATTTGGTCGCCAATTGCGCGGAGCCTATGCTTCATGGGTCTACATTGCACGCCAAAGCGATCACATCGCCACGCTCGTAAGGGTGCTCGATGTCGAGCCGGCTGAGCTACTGAGGGTATGCCAGCGTCGAAGCGCGGAGCGAACCTAATCCGCCGGTCGGTTGGCGGCCTATAGTCTGTCACAATCAAATGAGACATTACCGCGCCGGGCGACGGACAAAAGGGCATCAGGTGGCGCGAGCGCGTCACGTCAGTAAGTCGTGCGATTTAAGCAGCCTCACTAGCTCCGCGGCCCATTCCCGAGCCTCTGGCATCTTTCCGGCATCCCGGAAGGCGAGGGCCTTCGCTAAGGCTTGGTTGAGCGCTGATCGCTCAGCCGGGGACAGTTTTCCCGAGCCTGCACCGCGGGCGGCACGACCGGCGGATGATATGCTGCGCATTGATTTGGTCCCAGCGGTCCGACACGGTTTCACCGAGCGACAAATCTCGACCGTCAATGCTTACGATCGCAACGTCTATCTGTGTCTAGCCAGCTTGGCGCTAGCTCTGCTGCGGATCGAGCCCGAACTCGCGCCACCCCGCCGCGGGTGTATCGCCGTCTTACGCTCCCGGAGCCAGGGTGCGGAAGGCCGGACGCTAGAATTGGGCGTTTCCCTCATTGATGGTTCACCAATAGCTGATACCATAACCTACAGGCGAACTCAAACACGCGTGGGACCCCGATGCGACCCGATAAGACATTCTTTGCCTTGGCTATCCTCGGGGGCCTTGCCGGCTGCTACCCGCCGACGCAGGCCAGCTACAGCCCGACGGTCTCGGAGCAGCCGCAGCCGCTCCATCCCTTCTATGGGTATGGGGGGTTGGCAGCAAGCGCCTCTCCGGCGCCTCTCACCCTCCCGCCGCCCTGCACCGTATGTAATCAGACAAGTACGGTCATCCCCGTTAGCTGGTGGCCTTGATCAGCCACCGATTTCGAACTTCAGCGCCGCCGCGAGGGAAAAAGGCGCTAGCGTCGATAGATGAAATCGCAGCCTGCCCCGCCGATGACGTTGTGACCGCTGCACAGCGCAGGCTGATCCTCTGCTGCATTGAATGGGGCCATTAAGTCGAGCCCGATCCCGCCGAGATGGCTGCTCGGTTCGGTAATGGAAGCCGATCAGTACTGCGGACTTCAAATGGCGTGACTGAGCAGCGCCGCCGCGGCTGCGACGATCCCTAACACGAAAGTGGTGGCGGCGCCGGTCCAGAAACCGTTGGCCCAGTCTTCAGCATGATGGAGCATTTCAGGCCAATTGATCATTTGCAATCTCCATTACTGGGGGTGCAGTTCTTGCAACCGCCTCTGCAGCCTCATCCTCGACCAACCGAGAACGCTTTCAATCGACGGCCTCATCCGTCTACATGTGTTAAAAATAGTTAAGGGCTGGCCTGATCGGTGTGAGGTAGGCCACACCGGAGGCGAAAATCAGTCACCGGCCCGAGACAGAAGAACTCCGGTAGACAGAGCCGGCGTTGGTGGAGCGGACGCGCAATTTCAGGGTTCAATTTCAGGGGGTTCGCGGATTGCCCCGTTCGCGTGAACGGTATGCGATAGAGGTTCCCGGGGTCGCCCAACCGTTAACCCCGTCTCTGCTTGTCCGCGCCGCGAACCTCCGGCATCATCCTCGGTCGCGCTGACAACGCCGTGCGTAGGCGGTACACCCCGAGAGCGGGTATCATTATGCGTTCGGGGTGCGAGGAAATAAGGCCGGGAGACCGGCTCGAATAACTCCGCGCGACCTATGCCGCGTTGTCAGCCCCGAACACCAACCCGCCTGACAAGCCAATGCATAGGAACTGAAATGAACAACTCCCCCTACCTCAACCGACCCCTCCTCCCGCTCGCCGTCGCGTTGCGCAACATGCTGGCGGACACCGAGGCAAAAATTGCCACGGCAGCACCAGCCGAAAAAGCGTGGCTCCAACAGAGAGCCGAGGTGCTGCGCGAATGGACTACGCCGAAATTGAAAGCGCCGCCCTCGACCTAGCCGCGGATTGGGCCGGATTGGCGGACCCGTTCCGGCCCTCCGCTGACTTCCATCTCCGGCCAGTAGATGCTTCGGTAGGATCGCTTCGGCGGGTCCGACTGCAAGTCGGTTCTCCCCACATCCGCTCGCTCGCGCTCGCGGCGCAGTTCCTCCAGGCGGGCACGGATTGTCGGGAAATCGTCGGCAGCGCGGGCTCGGGCCATGTCACTCCTCCCTCGGCGACCGGCTAGGTTGTGGGAACGGCCGCCAGCGAAACCGATCGTGTTCACGACCTGCGTCAGAGGGCAATTGACTTTCACTCCTCTCCGCGCAGGTCTGACGCATTTTGGACGCTTTTGAATTGAAAGCCAGGCTGACCCCAATCGCGCTCTGAAGCCCTGGCCCCGCTGGGGCTTCTAACCCCATCGGCTACGGACTACCCCACCCGTCCGTCGGGCCTCGCCAATCTGCGAAGGGATAATCAAAGGCCCCGCCGCTCGGACCCCAAACCCAGTATGTAGGCACCCCCGGCCCTACATAGGGAACCCACCCGCCATAATAACGGCTCGGCCCCCAATGAGGTGGACCCCCACCGCCATTCCATTGGCGCGAGCGACTGGCTGTCGTGTGGCCGCTGATAGCCCCCGAGTGCCCCGAATCGCCGCCATCCCACACCAGCACGATACCCGGCATTGGCCCAGAGTTGGCTAGTCCTATATTCGACCACGGCCAGTTGGCGCGCGCGGCAATCGGCACAGTTACCGCGAATAGGACGGCGAACGCTAGGCCGAGAACATGCATTTCGGGTCTCCCTGTGACGCGGTGGGCCCTTTGCGTCCGCGTCCACAACTGCGTCCGCGTCCACAACGGTTTACCGGCGACCTTTCATCCCTGCCCGCGGCGAGGTAGGTAAGGCGAAGTAACCCTCAGCGCCGACTGGCGCCCTGCCCATTTGGCCCAGGCAGGCCTACGCCGTCGTCGATCGACGAGGAAAAAACGAAGAGGGTGGGCTGGTGCTCAGATGTACTAACAGATGGCACCTCCACGCACCGGCTCTAATTCCGGCCTCCTCTAGATGGGTTCTCGCCGTGGCCGGTGCCAGTGACAGCGAAGCCGGCTGCGAAACGGCACCTCTACGAACGAGCCGAGTGCGTGCGTGGCCTCTTGCAAAAAAGCCGGCAAGGCCGCGATGAAGCCCCGGCTAGTGGCGAAAAGCCGCGGGCAAGTCAGAGGGGTAACCCTCAACACCGATGGCGTCCCGCCTGTTTAGCCCCGGCAGGTCCTGCGGTTCGTTGTTGAGCAACGAACATATCCGGTGAGGGCGGGCGGGTGCTCAGATGTAACAACATTTTCGCACCTGTCCTCTCTCCGACGCTTATTCCGGTTTGCCTGATGTGGGTTCTTCCGATGCCCGCGCCAAGTTTGATTACCATCTCGCGGGGTGCTGGCGACGCTTCGTTTTGCGTACGGCGTCCGGTGCAGACCCGACCCGCGGCACCGGTTGATCCTCGCGGATCTAGAACACACCGCCGGGAGTCCATTTCCTCGCGGCAGGTCAGCCACACCCGCCCTTTGCCCCCCTTAGCTCTGCCCTTGACTCCTCGGCCCCACCTCGTCGCCCTCATGTACTTGGCCGCGAGCCATCTGCGCAATGGTAACACGGTTTAAAACCAGTGGCGTCTCGCTTTGCCGATATACTTGTCCATAACGCCGAGCTGTCGTGCTCGTTCGGGATCTAAAGCCTTCTTGCTACGATACCCTTCATAGGTCGCGACGATATGTTCTTTTAACATGAGAAAGGCATGGGAGACACTGTTGCCACTCGTCGAAAGATTCAAATCGGGCGCTTCGGCAATAAATACCTTATCGCCGAGAGATTCGACAAAAACGGCGATCGGCTTGAGAACCTCATAATTTTGTAGCGAGTCGATAGCCAACTCGATCTTTTCGGTCTTCGATGGTCTCGGGAGCAGCTTCGGTTCGGCGGAAGGGCCTGTTGCGACAAGATCGGCGGCACGCGCTTGCTGTGGTGGTCCGTCAAATGTTGGGGCGGGCTCAAGCCGCATCGAGTAACCAGCCTGAAACCACTGAGAGAGGCGCCCGCGATTACTCAGACGCCACGACACTGAAATATCGTTTGAGGTCGTGATGCTGGCGGCAGCCGGCACTGTTAGCACGCAAATGTCTTCTGGCCTTGATTGGACAGTAGATGCGCTCGTATTCAGAACTGCGCCGGACCAGATAGACACAGAGGGCGTCCAAGCACTCGAATGGACGACGCCGGGCGATCTCATGTCACGGGCTCGGCTTACCCAATGCCGCTGGCGTCCTGACATCGGTAATCAAAGTAGATTTCATGTTATAGACCGGCTCCCCATCCTGGGTGAACTGACCGTCAGCCCGGAAGATCGCGATCATGACCGGCTTCAGCCGTAATGTCGTGCCGTCCGCCAGCCGATACTCGCTCCATCTTTCCTTGGCCTCGAGCATTTCGATTTCAGTAATCCTCTCCAACGAGTCGGTTGGGATATCGCTCACGCATCTCTCCAGCTCATTACGCCGCGGGGGTCGCTCGTCCCTAACGGGGAACCTGCGGCAACAAAGTTGATGCGCGCTTAATGGTCTAGATGACCGCAGAGATGCCGAGTACCTGATCCGTGCCGGTGCGGATGGCTCACGCGAAAACGATGGTGATCGACGGCGCGCTTACGCTGCAGGGCTCCTACAACTGGACCCGCGGGGCGGCATCGAACTCTGAAGACCTCAACCTTATTTCCTCCCCGGCTGTTGCGGCTGCCTATACGGGACATTGGCGGCAGCGCCTTGCTCTCTCGGCGCGGTTCGATCGGCGAGAGGATTGGTACGAACGACAAAAGCTACTTTGTTTCGACGGTAAAATCCTCGCGCAGAGGTTACATGACCGCTGTGTTCCGGGAGATTTTTGGACCGTTCGCGAACTTCTGGCGACCACAAGCGACTTTCTTTGGCAGTGACGCGGCCTCTCTACACGCTCGCGTGACAGAGCTGGTGCGCGATTTTGATCCGGAGTACTGGAATACCTTCAGAGGGGCACCTCTAACCTAGCTCAAATCAGGCATGGCCAGTGGCACCCACCCCATCCCAGGCCTCGCCCCAGTAACCCCAACCCCAATACGGCGGCGGCTGCGCGGCCCAGTAACGCCGCGCCAGGCTCTCCTTCTGTAGGCAACTAGCAAAAGCGTCAGTGCCGGGGTGAAAGCCGTACCCGGTACACGTCGCCTCGTCCTCGCGGCGGAGTGCCTCGGGGGAGACACAGGCGGTCAGGGCCAGTACCGTTGCTGCGGCGGCCCCTGTTGCCCGTCGCACCGCTTGGGGACTAAGCCGAAGCTCCACGCCTTGCTGCCCGCCGCCGACTTACGCGTGGGACGTGGAAAGCACTTCAGCTTTAATGATCGTCGGAACTTTACGTTTCTGGCCGAACGGGCTGACAGCGCCGACCCGGTACGCTGTCTGATGGTTCACATCGGCTGGAGCCATCATCTTCGCAGTCTTGCCCCCAAGCGCTCCCGCGACCTTTTTCATGCGGACTTGGCGATCCGAGGGGACGAGCACGCAAACCGGCCTGCCATCCACCTGTAGCATCAATGTCTTCAGTACCAGGTGCAGCGACTCTCCGAGGACATCCGCCGCCTGCAGGCCTGCCTTTGGTCCGCCTGCGTCGTCTTCGTAGAGGCGCTTCTTCGAGTGCTCGCGTTAATAAAAAGGCCGGCAAAAACGATACCAAAAATCGCCTGGAAAGTTACCATCCCCCTAGCGATGGTCGTCATCGGAATAAGATCACCCAACCCGAGCGTAGTCTGCACAACCGCACTTAAGTAAACCATGCGGACTATATTGTAGCTGAACGAGGCCGAGCGCCCGTGAAACCCGAGGAGGTAATTCTCCATCTTATTCGCTTCATCAGGTTCCAGAGACAGGTTGTACACTGGTTCGTTATGAAACATTGTTTCATAAAAATTTGCACGGATAGCCTGGACATCCGCACGCACTGAAGGTATTTGATCTACTGAGACTTGGATCATGGC
>JBARIB010000314.1:0-3376 GCA_049799535.1 Allostellaceae bacterium
AGGCCACCGGTCCGCGTAACGGTCTCGATCATCGACATGGCGACCGCGATGTGGGCGGTTATCGGGATTGTTGCCGCGCTGCATGAACGCCGGCACACCGGACGCGGTGGTGTCATCGACTCCTCTCTTTACGAGACGACGCTCGCCTGGATGACATTGCCGCTCTCGGCCTATCTCGCCGATGGCGAACTCCCGCAGCGGCACGGTTCCGGCGTCGGTCCGATCGTGCCGTATCAGGCTTTTGCCGCCGCCGACGGGCACATCATGGTTGCGGCGGGAAACGACAACTTATTTCGCCGGCTATGCGATGCGATCGACCGGCCGGACCTAGCCGAGGATCCCCGCTTCCGCACGAATGCCGATCGGGTCGTCAACCGCCCGGCATTGATCGCGATCCTCTCCGATTTGTTTGCAGCCGAGCCGATCACCGTGTGGGCGGCGCGGCTCGAGGCGGCGGGAATTCCCAACAGCCCGATCCAGACGCTCGACCAAGTCGTTGCCGACAAGCAAACCGCGGCGCTCGGCATCATCCAGCAGCTTGGCTCGATTTCGCTGGTCGGGCTGCCGCTCTCCTTCGATGGCAATCGTCCGCCCTTTGCGAAGCTGGCGCCCCGGCTCGGGGAAGACAATACCGAGATCCTCGATCGTGGCGGATGAGAGCTCTAGCCGCCGCCGCAATGCTCGGGGCAGTGCTGACCGCCTGCTCCCAACTCCCCTCTCCGGGAATCCCTGCGCAGTCGGATGCCGCGGACGAAGCCGCCGCCCCGGCTTCCGACGCTCCGTCGCAGAGGTTCATCGGCGTGATTGGCGCCAAGGCGCAGCATGCGCCGCCCTTTCTTGGAGTACCCGAAACCAACTTTTATTGTCTGCGCAGCTTCATGGATCGCCAGAGCGGAGAGATACTGCATCAGCTCTATGTCTCTGACAGCTATTCCGGGGCGCAGCGGCGGTGGCATGCCGCCCGAGACGGTGCGGGACACTCGTTGCGGTTTGTCGAAATCAGCCGTCACGAGATTGCCTGCATCGGGGATTGCTCCTACGCAGAGGAATTCGCCGCGGATATCCCCGAGAGCGAGCTGCGCGCCAATCCTGGGGGGCTCACCGTGATTTTCTCTCCCGAGACGGGGGCCGAAAAGCAGATACAGATTTCGGGCGCCCAGATAGCGTCGCAGCTAGCGGCGGTTAACAAAAGCCGCCAGCCGCCGTCCCCCGCTGCCGCTGCCCTCACACAACCCTCCGGGTCTCGCTAATCGACCCGGGACAGACTGCGCCTTATATAGAAAGAGCGACAAATAGAGGGGCGACACGAGAGGAGCCGTGCATGAAATTCGGATTATTCGGCGGCGCGCGCGCCCGCGGTGGCCCGGCCGGCGACAGCTCTGCCTATCATGACTTCATCCATTACGTCGTCGAGGCAGAAAGGCTCGGGTTTTCGAGCGTATTTCTCGTCGAGCACCATTTCACCGGATTCGGCCAAGTCTCGGCGTCGATGAGCCTGCTGGCTTATCTGGCTGCCCGCACAGAGCGCATCAGGATCGGCACCGCTGTCGTCGTGCTGCCGTGGCACAACCCGATCCTCGTCGCCGAGCAGGCGGCGACGCTTGATCTCTTATCGAACGGCCGGCTCGATTTCGGGGTCGGCAAGGGCTATCGGACCTATGAATTCTCCGGCTTCTGTATCCCGCCCGAAGAGGCGACCGAGCGCTTCGACGAGGCAATGGAGGTGATCCGCAAGGCGTGGACGAGCCAAGGCCGGTTCTCGCATCACGGCAAGCGCTGGCATTTCGACAATGTCGTCGTCGAGCCATACCCGATCCAGCAGCCGCATCCGCCTTTCTGGCTGGGTGCGGGCAGCGCCGAGTCGATCCGTCGCGCCGCGCGCGAGGGCTACAATCTATTGCTCGACCAGATCGCGCCGACCGATCTGATCATCGAGCGTGTCGCGACCTTCCGCGACGAATGTGAGCGGGTCGGGCGGCGCTACGATCCGATGATGGTGGGGGTGACCCGCGGTCTGCAGATCGTGCACAATGAAGAGGAGCGCAAGCGCGCCATCATTACCCGCCGTCAGGTTTTGAAGAATATTGGCGACCTCGCCCGCGGTCCCGGCGCCGAGCGCTATGCGCACATCAAGGACGACGAGAATGCGTTCGAACTCGACGACGCGCCATTGCTCGGCACCCCGGAGGAGATCATCGCCCGATTGAAGCGGCTCGAAGCGGGCGGTGTCGAGAATGTGCTGTTTGCCGCGCCCGGCGCTTCGGTTGCCGGGCTGCGCACCTTCGCGGAGGAAATCATGCCTGCCTTTGACCAAGCTCCAATGGCCCTCGCCCAGGTCTGAAATTCGCCTAAAGGGGGAGCAGAGATGGAACAGCGGGTTGCGATCGTGACTGGCGGATTGCGCGGCCTCGGACGGGCGATGGCCTTCGGCCTTGCGCGCGAGGGGCACAATGTCGTCGCAGTCGGCCATATCGACACCGATATCGCCGAGGTTGAGGCGGCTGCCGCCCACAGACAGCCGCAGGGCCAAATCCTGCCGCTGGTCGCGGATTTGCGCCGACCCGCCGACTGCGACCGCGTCGTTACGATGGCGCTACAGCGGTTTGGCGGCGTGCAGATCCTGGTCAACAACGCCGGCCTCACCTTCACGACGATCGACCCCGCCCGCTACCGGCGCGCCGAACCGCAGAAATTCTGGCAGGTCTCGGACGAGGTCGTGCGTGCCGTCATCGAGACGAATTATGTCGCGGCCGACCAGATGGCCCGGCGCGTCGCGCCCGCCATGGTCGAGCGGGGCTGGGGCCGCATTGTCAACGTGACGACAAAGCTCGATACGATGAACCGCCCGCACACCTCGCCCTACGGCGCCTCGAAGGCGGCGCTCGAAATGGCGACCGAAGTCTGGGCGAGGGAGGTCGAGGGTACGGGCTTGACGATCAACATCGTCAACCCCGGCGCCGGCGCCAATACGCCGGGGATGGCTGAGGAGATGCGGACAATGAGCCGTGAAGGTCGCGCTCCTCGCCTCGTCGAGCCGGAGGAGATGGTGCCGCCGCTCCTCTATGTCGTCTCGCGCGAAGCCGACGCCGTCAATGGCTGGCGCTTCGATGCCAATCTGTGGGACCCTTCACTCGCGCCCGCCGAAGCCGCGCGCCGCGCCGGCCGCCCCGCCGGCTTCGAACTGCACCATCAGCCGGGTTGAGAAAGCGGATCGCTTTCATTGTTCTGGAAAGCCGGCGCGCCTCAGGCCGACTTTCTTGGTGTCTTCGCAGGTAAGCTCGAAGAGCGTAAGCTGAATCTTCGAGCTTTGATCGCGTCCTCTCAGGCGTGGTAATCGGACGGGGCCGAGCCGAACGCCAATATCGCATGGGCGCTG
>JBARIB010000315.1:0-1506 GCA_049799535.1 Allostellaceae bacterium
CCGCGCGCCGCCATGCCGATCACGTCGTTGACCTGGACCTCGCGGCAGGCGCGGACGCACAGCGTGCACTGGATGCACGCATCGAGCTGCACCGCCATCGCCGGATGGCTGCGGTCCGGCGCCGGCGGCGCATGCTGCGGGAAGCGGCTGTCACTGACGCCGAGCTTGTCTGCCCATTGCCAGAGGCGCGATTGGGGATCGTGCGCCGCCGGGCGCGAGGGCTGATCGCCGACCAGCAGCTCGAACACCATCTTGCGCGAAAACCGGGCCCGCTCGCTCGCGGTCTGGACCTTCATGCCCTGGGTCGGCTTGCGGACGCAGGAGGCGGCGAGGACCCGCTCGCCCTCGATCTCGACCATGCAGGCGCGGCAATTGCCGTCGGCGCGGTATCCCGGCTTCGGCAGCCAGCAGAGATGCGGGATCTCGATGCCTTGCCGGTTGGCGGCCTGCCAGATCGTCTCGCCGGGCTCAGCCTCGACTTCGGTCCCGTCGAGAGAGAAGCGTATCGGCTCGCTCATCTCAGATCCTCGCGGAAATGCTTCAGCACCTGCTTCACCGGGTTCATAGCCGCTTGTCCCAGGCCGCAGATCGAGGCGTCGCTCATCACCTGCGTCAGCTCGTTCAGCAACGGCTCGTCCCAGCGTGGCACCGTCATCAGCTTGACAGCTTTCTCGGTGCCAGCGCGGCACGGCGTGCACTGGCCGCAGCTTTCGTCTTCGAAAAACCGCAGCAGGTTCAGCGCCACCGCCTTCATGTCGTCCTTGTCGGACAAGACGACGACCGCACCCGAGCCGGTAAAGCAGCCGTGCGGCTCGAGCGTCCCGAAATCGAGCGGAATATCCGCCATTGCCGCCGGCAATATGCCGCCCGAGGCGCCTCCCGGAAGATAGCCCTTGAAGACATGACCTTCCGCCATGCCTCCGCAGAATTCGTCAACGAGCTGCTGCGCGGTAATTCCCGCCGGGGCGAGTTTCACCCCCGGGTCACGCACTCGGCCTGAGACCGAGAAGGTGCGCAGTCCCTTGCGCCCGTTGCGGCCCTGGTTGGTGAACCACTCCGCGCCCTTCTCGACGATGTCACGGACCCAGAAGAGGGTCTCGACGTTGTTGCAGAGCGTCGGCCGCCCAAAGAGCCCGACCTGGGCCGGGAAGGGCGGCCGCTGCCGCGGCAGCCCGCGTTTGCCCTCGATGCTTTCGAGCATCGCCGATTCTTCGCCGCAGATATAGGCCCCGGCGCCGCGCCGGAGGTGAATGCGGGTATGCGGCGCCAAGCCCGCCGCCTCGACCGCGGCGATTTCGCTTTCTAGGATCGCACGGCACTGCGGATATTCGTCGCGCAGGTAGACATAGATCTCGGCGGCCTCGATCACCCAGGCGGCGATCAGGATCCCCTCGATAATACGGTGCGGATCGGTTTCGAGAAAGTAGCGGTCCTTGAAGGTGCCGGGCTCGCCTTCGTCGCCATTGACCGCGAGCAGCCGCGGTGCCGGCTCCTGCAGCACCAGAC
>JBARIB010000316.1:0-7309 GCA_049799535.1 Allostellaceae bacterium
GCGCCCACAGATTTCGCTGCTTCAATCAGCAAAATCCTTGCTTCTGTCAACCAGTTTAGAGGAGCCCGGCGACAATGTTAATGGTTAGAGCGACGATCACCACGTTGAAAAAGAAAGCCAATACGCCGTGGGCGAGCACCACCCGTCTCAGTCGGTGATCTTCGATCTGTACGTCGGAAACCTGAAAGGTCATCCCGACCACAAACGAAAAATACATAAAATCCCAATAATCGGGATCGCGTCGGCCGGGAAACATCAAACCTCCGACCGGCTTATACTCGCTCGAGGGATTGGCGCCGCCGTAAAAACCATGGGCGTAATGCAACGCGAATATCGTATTCATGAACAACCAGGAGAGCATAATGGTCGCCGCGGCCAGCGCCACCTTGGCGCCGGCAAGCTCGGCGGGTCGATCTTTGATGCCGTGAAGCTCGAAAACGATAGCGAACAATATTGCGGTTGCGGCTGCAGCGCTAAAGCTTAGGACCGCGTACCGCCCCTCATCCTCGAGTTCTGCGCGCCGCCGCATCCCGTCAGGTGTCGCCGATGCCATCATGATCCACACCGCTGCAAGGAACACCACCGCGCCGCCGTCGAAGGCGATCAAGAAGCCCGCTGCAGTTCCGGTCGAGCCTGACAAGGCCCAATAAAGCAGCAATGCCACCATTCCCGCCGCGAGCAAGCGCGGATGGCTTCCCATATGTGTGCGCCGCAACAGATCGCGGCTGAGAGTGCTCCAAGACAACTTTCTGAGATCCCCGCGCTCAGGTTCTGCCGGCGCCTGTGGATGCGTCAAACCTATACGCCTCAATCAAATCCATTTTTATCATCGACGCCGCAAGGAACGGTCTGGGAATTGGCAAATCTTGAGTTTACCGTCCGCGCCGTCGGCGCTCAGTCAAGGCGGGGGAAAAAGGGGGATCGGCATGGCATCATCGAAACCGAACATTCTTTTCATCTTGGCCGACGATCTCGGCTATGCCGACCTGTCGTGCTATGGGCGCCGGGATTTCACGACGCCCAATATCGACCGCATCGCTGCCGAAGGCGTGCGCTTCACGCAAGCCTATGCCAATTCTGCCGTCTGCACCGCCTCCCGCGTGGCCCTGGTCACCGGCCGGTACCAGTACCGGCTGGCCGTCGGCCTCGAAGAGCCGCTCAGCACCCGCACCCCAAGAAAGGTTGGTCTGCCGCCGGATCACCCGACTTTGCCTTCAATTTTGAAGAAGGCAGGCTACCGCTCCGCGCTGGTCGGCAAATGGCATTTGGGCTCCTTGCCCGAATTCGGGCCGCTACAGAGCGGCTATGATTATTTTTTCGGGTTCCGCAGCGGCGCGGTCGATTACTTCACGCATAAATCTGGGCCGGCGGCGACCGGGACGGAAGATTTGTGGGAAGGCGACGCCAGGATCCGGCAAGCAGGTTATCTGACCGACCTATTAGGGAACCGGACGGTCGATATGGTTCAGAATTACGTTAAAGACGGCCAGCCTTTCCTGATCAGCCTACACTTCAACGCGCCGCACTGGCCATGGGAGGCGCCTGGCGACGAGGCGGAGTCGCAGCGCATCGCGAACTTGTTCCACTACGACGGCGGCACCCAACGCACCTATCAGCGCATGATCCAGCAAATGGATCTGCAAATTGGTAGAGTGCTGCAGATACTCGATGCGACCGGCGCAGCGCGAAACACGATCGTCATCTTCACCAGCGACAATGGCGGCGAGCGTTTTTCCGACACTTGGCCGTTCACCGGCCGGAAAACCGAGTTGCTGGAAGGCGGGCTGCGCATCCCCGCCATCATCCGCTGGCCGGACCGCCTTCCAGGCGGCATTGCTTCGGAGCAGGTGACGATCGGCATGGACTGGTTCCCGACTTTGCTCGCCGCCGCCGGCACTTCGCCCGACCCGGCCTATCCTTCGGACGGGATCGATCTGCTGCCGCTATTGGCCCAGGGCGCTGCCGTTCCGCGCAAGTTGTTCTGGCGCTACAAATACAATGACCAGCAGGCAGCGCGGGACGGCAATTGGAAATACCTCAAAATTTTGGACAATACCTTCCTGTTCGATGTGGCTCAGGATCCGATGGAACGAGCCAATCTGAAGGAGCACCGCAGGGAGGTCTACGACCGCCTCGTGCGAGATTGGCTCGAGTGGAATGCGAGCATGCTGCCGCTCGACCCGGAGAGCTTCACAGGCGGCTTCACCGGCGCGGAACTCGCCGATCATTTCGGCGTTGCGGCAGCCCGATCCCGCCGTTCATAGCTGGCTCGCGGCGACTTCGCTACGGGGCAGCCTATTGCCTGCGCAGGACCGCAACGGGCCTATCTGACCTGCTCGGCCGCCCCTTCCGGCCTTAACGGCATATAAGCCGCCAGCGGCTGCGATCGCTCAAAAAAAGAGCCGGTGCGAAACCGGCTCTTTTTTGTTGAGGCGTCTTTTGCCGTTAAGGGGCCTCAGAACATCGCAAGGCCTCCCAGGCCAGGATGCCACTCCTTGCGGACCTGCTCTTCGACCGAAAGTCCGGATGCCGTCACAGGCGAATGCATCGTTCCCGCGACATCCGTTTTCGGCGACAGGACGCGAACCAGATGATCGATGATCGCTTCCTCCCGAATGTGCCGTTTCCTTGTACGACGTCGAGACAAGGTGGCTTTGGTCATCACTGACCCTCCGATTTGGGCGGTTTTGCTAGGCCAACTGCTGCATACAGCAGTAGCTGGGTTCGAAGTGGGTGCGACATTCGACCCCACCTGCGGCAAAAAAAAGGCAGATTCGGCCTGTTGCGTGTCACAAATTGATACATAACCCTTCAGATCGATACAATTCAATTCAAATTGTCGGAAAACGTGCAGATCAGCCCTGCATCGACGGCGTTGGCCGGTCAAAACCTGTAAACTAACCTTCGCCTCGCACACAGCCGGAGAATTTCAATGCAATACGGCCTCTTTACGATGCCTTCGCATCCGCCGGAGTGCGGTCTTTCCGATGGACACCGATGGGATCTGCAGACCTTGCGCTGGGCCGACGAACTTGGCTTCACCGAAGCCTGGATCGGCGAGCATCACACCGCACCCTGGGAGCCGCATCCCGCGCCCGATTTGTTGATCGCACAATCATTGATGGAGACCCAGCATATTCGCCTGGCTCCGGGCGGCTTCTTGTTGCCCTACCATCACCCGGCAGAGCTCGCTAACCGGGTCGCGATGCTCGACCACGTCGCCCAGGGCCGGCTCAATTTTGGCGTTGCCGCCAGCGGTCTCCCGAGCGATTGGGCGATGTTCAACGTCGACGGCAATGCCGGACAGCACCGCGAGATGACCCGGGAAGCGCTCGATATCATTCTCAAGCTGTGGACCGCGGAGGAGCCGTTCGACTACGCCGGCAAATACTGGAAGGTCACCAAGACCGACCTGATGCTGCGGACCTTGCGGCCGCATATTCGGCCGTTCCAGAAGCCATACCCGCCGATCGGGGTCGCCGGCGTCAGCAAGGGCTCCGACACCTTGAAGCTGGCCGGCGAGCACGGGTTTTTGCCGATGAGCCTCAACCTCAACCCCACTTATGTCGCTAGCCATTGGGACTCGGTGGAGGAAGGGGCCCGCCGTACCGGCCGGCAGCCGAGCCGGGCGAATTGGCGCCTTGTGCGCGAAATCTTCGTGGCCCACAGCGATGCCGAAGCTTGGCGGCTCTCGGTCGAGGGAATGATGGGGAGGATGATGCGGGAATACTTCCTGCCGCTGCTGACCGATGTCGGCGTCATCCAGTTTCTGAAGCACGACCCCGAGGTTCCCGACAGCGATATCACGCCGGAATATTGTGCCCGGCACAATTGGCTGATCGGCTCACCGGCAACCGTCGTCGAGAAGATCGAGCGAATGTACGACGAGGTCGGCGGGTTCGGAGCGCTGCTGCTGTTCTGCTTTGATTACAGCGGCAACCCGGGGGCCTGGCACGAATCGATGCGGCTCTTAGCCGAGGAGGTGATGCCGAAAGTGGCCCGGTTGACTCCGAAATCGGCGTGAACCCGGACGGGAACCTTTTCGCCTTGTTGGCGGTCTTGACATGCCGGCGGCAGGCTCGATTTTGAGGCGGGGAACCTGACCCGGAACGGAACAGCAAGAATTGCATAGCAGACTCGGAACGCACTCGCCGTCGGCGCCATTGCACGTTATGCGGGGATGAGGCAAGCTGCCGCACCCTAAGGGATGTCGTGCGTAGCGAGTGTGGCGAACTGGGCCTAAGTGAAGGTGACGGTTACATCGACTGCCAGTATAAGGCGCCGCTTTCACTGCAGCCCCGTTTTCGAGGGTGGGAGTGCGCGCCAGGAGGAGCGTAGTGCAGCCTACCGACATCAGTAACCCGGATTATTTTCATAAGGTCGTCGACTGCCAATGGGCGTGCCCGGCGCACACCCCGGTCCCGGAATACATCCGGCTGATCGCGGACCGCCGCTACACCGACGCCTTTATGGTGAATTGGGAGTCGAACGTCTTTCCGGGGATCCTCGGGCGCACCTGCGATCGGCCATGCGAGCCGGCCTGCCGGCGCGGCCGGGTCGAGAAAGAGCCGGTGGCGATCTGCCGGCTGAAGCGCGTCGCGGCCGACAACAAGGGCGACATCCGCCCCTATATGCCCGCCATCCCACGCGAGAAAAACGGTAAGCGCATCGCGCTCGTTGGCGCCGGCCCCGCGTCCCTTACAGTCGCGCGCGATCTGATGCCGCTCGGCTATCATTGCGTGCTGTTCGACGGCGACACCAAGGGCGGCGGCATGATGCGGACCCAGATCCCGCGTTTCCGGCTGCCGGAATCGATCACCGACGAGGAGGTCGATCTGATCCTCGACATGGGGGTCGAGACTCGCTTCGGAGAATTCGTCGGCAGCCTGAAGACGCTGCTGAGCCATGACTGGGACGCGGTCTTTGTCGGCTGCGGCGCACCGCGCGGCCGCGATCTCGACATCCCCGGCCGCAAGGAAGCGTCCGAACATATCCACATCGGGATCGACTGGCTGTCCAGCGTCTCGTTCGGCCATATCGACAAGATCGGCCGGCGCGTCGTGGTGCTCGGCGGCGGCAACACAGCGATGGATTGCTGCCGCTCGTCGCGCCGGCTCGGGGGCGACGAGGTCACCGTCATCGTGCGCAGCGGCTTCGATGAGATGAAGGCCTCCGCCTGGGAGAAAGAGGACGCGATGCATGAAGGCATCCCGATCCTCAACTGGCTCGTTCCCAAGGAATTTACCCATGAATGGGGCCAACTTACCGGAGTGTTGTTCGAGAAGGTCAAAGCGGAGTACGACGCGCGGGGTCGGCGCAATTTGGTGCCGACCGGCGAACCCGACGTGCACATCCCGTGCGATGACGTGTTGATCGCGGTCGGCCAGGAGAACGCTTTCCCGTGGATCGAGCGCGACATCGGGATCGAGTTCGACCGCTGGGGCATGCCAAAGGTCGACCCGAAGACGATGCAATCGACGCTGCCCAAGGTCTTCTTCGGGGGCGATGCCGCCTTCGGGCCGAAGAACATTATTTGGGCCGTCGCGCACGGCCACGACGCCGCGATCTCGATCGACAAATTGTGCCACGGCGAGGATGTCAACGACCGCCCGCCGCCCGGCGTGACCCTGGTCAGCCAGAAGATGGGCATCCACGAGTGGAGCTACGACAACGACATCTCGAATGACCTGCGCTACAAGGTGCCGCTTCGGGACACCGCGGTCGCGCTCAAGGACATCAGGGTCGAGGTCGAGCTCGGTTACGACGAGAAGCTCGCCTTTCTCGAAGCCGAACGGTGCCTCAATTGCGATGTGCAGACGGTGTTCACGGGCCAGCTTTGCATCGAATGCGATGCTTGCGTCGACATCTGCCCGATGGATTGCATTACATTTACCGAGAACGGAACCGAAGAAGATTTGCGCGGCCGGCTGATGGCCCCGGCGCTCGACCTCGAGCAAGACCTCTATATCGGCGATTCCCTGAAGACCGGGCGCATCATGGTCAAGGACGAGGATGTATGCCTCCACTGCGGACTCTGTGCAGAGCGCTGTCCGACCGGAGCATGGGACATGCGCAAATTCCTTCTAGACATGACACAGGCCGGACCGGCATGCCGCAGCCGCTGACCGGCTTCGCCGCCTTTCGCAGGCTTTAACCAATGGCAGCACAGTCGAATTTCGAAATTCCCACGATCCAAAGCGTCAACGACTTCGTCGTCAAATTCGCCAACGTCAACGGGTCGGGATCGGCAAGCGCCAATTCCCTATTCGCCAAATCGATCCTGCGGATGGGGATACCGGCAAGCTCCCGCAACATCTTCCCCTCAAACATCCAGGGGCTGCCGACCTGGTACGAAGTCAGGGTCAGCAAGAGCGGTCATCTCGGCCGGCGAGGCGGCGTCGACCTGATGGTCGCGATGAATCCCGAAACCTGGGAAGAGGACGTCGCCGAGATCGACCCCGGCGGCTACCTCTTCTACGACTCGACCAAGCCCCTGCCCCCGTCCAAATTCCGCGACGACATTAACGTCATCGGCGCGCCGCTGACCGCCATCTGCAATCGCGAATATACCGATGCCCGGCAGCGACAGCTATTCAAGAACATCATCTATCTCGGTGTGCTGTCGGCTCTTCTGGACATCGACCCGGCGGCGATCGAGAAGCTGATCGGTGAGCAGTTTCGCGGCAAGGACACCCTAATCAAACCCAATTTGCACGCGCTGCATCTGGGCCGCGACTGGGCGCTCGCCGAGCTAGATTGCCCGATCGGGTTGCGCCTCCAGCGGGTGGACAAAGTCGGCGAGCGGATCTTCATTACCGGCAACGACGCCGCCGCGTTGGGATGCGTCTATGGCGGCGCGACGGTTGCCGCCTGGTATCCGATCACCCCTTCCTCCTCCCTTGCCGAGGCGTTTTCGGCGCATTGCCATCGTCTAAGGCGTAAGCCGGACAGCAAGAAAAAGCGCTTTGCGATAATTCAGGCCGAAGACGAACTCGCGGCGATCGGCGTCGTGATCGGCGCCGCGTGGAATGGTGCGAGGGCTTTCACTGCGACCTCGGGGCCCGGCATTTCCCTGATGCAAGAGTTCATCGGGCTCGCCTATTTCGCCGAGATCCCCGCGGTCATTTTCGACATCCAGCGCGGCAGCCCCTCAACCGGCATGCCGACGCGCACGCAGCAGGCCGATATCCTCTCCTGCGCTTACGCCTCGCACGGGGACACCAAGCATGTGCTGCTGTTCCCGCAGGACCCGCGCGAAAGCTTTGCCTTTGCCGCCGATGCGCTTGATCTTGCCGACCGGTTGCAGACC
>JBARIB010000317.1:0-3983 GCA_049799535.1 Allostellaceae bacterium
TTAAGATTGCCTTGCGGCTTGTAGAATACCACCTGCGGCAATGCGCCGTTGTCGATGGCTTTGATGAACTCGCTGCCGCCGAGCCCGCCATCCCTCAAATGCTCGGCGCGCGCTGCGGTGCCGGGCGCCATGTCGGCGAAATAATTGAACGGCTGGTGGTGATACTGGAAATTCGGCACCGGGACCGCGTTCTTGCCGTCCAGTGTCGCCCGCCACGCGCCGGCATACCATGCCCAGGTGACGCCCTTGGCGCTCAGCAGATCCCCGATTGTCTGCTCGGTCTGCGGCGGCAAGGTGGTCGGCTTCGCCGGGTCCGCGTAGGCGGGGTTGCCGCCCGGCGCGGGGCCGTTGGCGCTCGGCTGGTACGGCGGCTGCATCGTATTCACCGCATAGAAGTCGGGCGTGAGGTTACCGTCGTTGACAAATTTTGGCGGCCCTTGGAGCGCCGAGTTCGGCGGATCCGGGATGGGTCGGAGCGTCACGCCGTCGCCTTCGACTGCTGATATCGAGCCCTTGGCCGGGCTCTGATCGGCGTTCGGATAGGTGGGCATGCAAGCGCAGATCAATGCGAAGTGATTAAGAAAGGAACCGCCAAATGCGCCCATGAAGAAGTTGTCGGCCAACACGTATTGTTTTGCGACATCCCACAGCGGCAATTTGCTGCTTGCGTAATGCCCCATGACGAGCCCGCCTGAATCGGCCCAGGCAGCGAACCGGTCGTTCTTTCCGCCAGCGATCTGCATCTGGTTCTCGTAAAAACGGTGCCACAAATCGCGGGTTGTGACGCCGAGCGGCAGGTTGAAGCCCTTCGGGTCGTCGATCGCGAAGGGCGCATTTGGCAAATGCTCGGTTTGGGCCTGAGTAATGGCCGGCTCGACGCCCTTACCCGTCAATCCGTCCCAAATCGGCGGCAATTCCTTGAGCACCAATCCGTCGCGATCGCGCTGCGTGTATTGCTCCGGTCTTATCCCAGAGAGGCCGTTGGCGCCGGGAAAGAAGCCGTAGAGATTGTCGAAGCTGCGGTTCTCCGCATAGATCACCACGATGTTCTCGATGCTTTCGATTCCGGCGGCCTGTGCCGCATCGGCCCAGCCGGCAATCCCCGTTAGCGCAAATGTCAGAGGCAAAATAAGTGCTTTCACGACCGTCCCCGCCACCGAAGATGCAGTGCTGGGGATTTAGCCCCGCTTTGTTTCGTTTTTGTGACAAAAAGAAATCCAGCCGCGCGGCGTATGCGTGGAATCGATTTTCTTGACGCTTGTGTCGGTCATCATCGTCTCCCGACCTGTCGGTAAGCTCTCGCTTCGACAACGCGGCCGATTTTTGCTGCGTTCCTATTCATTCTGGCTCGCCGGCGCCCGAGACTCGCATCCCCCAACTGGCCCATAATGAAGCAAAATCACCGGCAAGGAGGCGCGCCCGCGATGAGCACTTCGCTCGCGAAATACGATCTCGTGCTGACCGGCGCACGGATTTGCGATCCCGCGACCGGCCTTGATTGCGACTGCGACCTCGCGGTGAACGGCGACCGCATCGCCGCGCTCGGGCCCGGCCTGGCGGCCCGTGCTCGGCGAGTCATCGAGCTCCCAGGCAAGCTGGTGACGCCAGGGTGGGTCGATCTGCACGTCCACGTTTTCGAGTGGATGACCACCTTCGGGCTGCCGCCGGACGATGCCGGGGTGCACTCCGGCGTCACGACAGCGGTCGACCAAGGCGGTGCCGGCGCCTACACGATCTCCGCCTTCAAGCACTACATCGCCGACCGCGCGCTGACCGATATCCGCTGCTTCCCGTCGATCAATTCCGCCGGAACTCTGCGTGGCGGCCTGGCGGGGCCGATCATTCATACGCCCGAGGTCGTCGATGTAGATTTGCTGGTCGCCGAAGCGAAGGCGCACCCGAGCCTCGTGCGCGGTTTCGGCGAAATTCATGCGGAGTCCGGCGCCTTTTCACGCTGGGGCTTCGACGTCGTGCGGCAGGCGCGCGAAGCCTCGGACCGCACCGGGTTGCCGCTCTACTTCCATACCGGAGAGCTGTTCGAGGTCGACGAGGCGCGCCGCCCGGAGCCCCGCTCCCTGCTGCCGCAGATTTTGGGTATCGCGCGCCCGGGCGATGTTCTCGGGCATGTCTATTCGGCGATGCCGGACGGCGTGCTCGGCAGCGACGACGCCCCCTCGCCAGCGCTGACCGAAGCCGCCGCCGATGGGCTGCTGCTCGATATCGGTTTCGGTATAAATTTCAGCTATTCGACGGCGCGCCGGATGATCGCCGCCCGCGTGTTCCCGAACATCATCAGCAGCGACGTGCACGGCTCCTTTCCGCTGATGCACGACGACAGCGCGCTCGACTACAGCCTTGCCGGCGCCTTTGCTCGGCTCGTCGCGCTCGGCATGCCGTTCGGTGACGCGCTCGCTGCCGTGACGATCAACCCGGCGCGCGTGCTCGGCGAGGAGGCCCAGATTGGGACGCTCGCGGTCGGGTCGCGCGCCGATGTGACGGTCCTCGAGGAATGCGTGGAAGACTGGCCATTGCGCGACGGCCAAGGTGAAGCGCTTGTGGTCGAGCGGCGCTGGATCCCGCGGCTCGTGCTGCGCGCTGGCCGGCCTGTGGTCCCCAACCTTCGCCTCGTGCGCGACATCGGGGCGTCCGCTGGTTTGCACTGACGCGACGATAACCGTGGGGGCCGGCTCTTCCGATTGACTTGCCAGCGCGGCCCCTTCGCGCAAGGCTGCCTGGCGTAAGGGAGAAGCTGATGCCCGCATCCTACGAAACGCATCGCGCACAACTCAAAGCCATTCTGCTCGCCTGGGGTATGCCGGAAGAGAACGCGGAGGCGACCGCCGATATCTTGTCCTGGGCGGATCTGCACGGCGTCGATAGCCATGGCATATCAATGATCCCGGGCTATGACCGGTTGCGCCGCAACGGCCGCGCCAACATGGCCGCCCGCCCGCATATCATCAAGCAGACGCCGGTCTCCGCGCTGATTGACGGCGATCGCGGGCTCGGCCATGTGCCGGCGCGTTTTGCGATGCAAGTGGCGATCGACAAAGCCAAGCGATCCGGCATGGCGATCGCCGCGGTGCGCAACTCGGCGCATTTTGGCGCGACCGGCTATTACACCCTGATGGCCGCGGAGGAAGGGCTGATCGGCATGGCGTGCACCGGCGCGTCCAGTGTCCAGGTGGCGCCGACCTTCGGCAAAGAAGCAAAGCTCGGCACTGACCCCTGGTCCTTCGCCGCGCCGACAACGGACGGGCGGCCGTTTCTACTCGACATGGCGACGACGACCGTCGCTGCCGGCCGCATCCGTAACAAGGCCAATGAGGGGCTGCCCTGCCCCCCCGGCTGGGTCTTGAACAAGGACGGGTTGCCCAGTACCGATCCGCTGGAGGCGCGCGAAAAGGGCGGGTTTCTGACCTCGCTGGGCGGCTCGCCGGAAAATTCGAGCTACAAGGGCTATGGCCTCGCGGTAATGGTGAACATTCTCGGCTCGTGCCTGTCGGGGGCGAGCTTGATCACCGACCCGATGCACGGAAAGAAGCCGCATGGCAACGACATCGGCCATTGCTTTATCGCGATCGATCCCGGCCTCTTCCGCGAGCGCGAGGAATTCACCGCCGATGTGACGCGGCTGTGCAACGACCTCCGCGCGACGACACCGGTCGATCCCTCCCAGCCCGTCATGGTGGCGGGCGATCCGCAATGGAACAACGCGGAAAGACGCTTGCGTGAAGGTATCCCGGTCGGCGCCGGCCTTTTGAACCAGATCCGGCAGATTGCTCAAGCTTGCGCGGCGCCGTGGCTGTTGGATTGACCCGCGGCGACGAACCCGAACAAGACAGGAGTTTGGTTAATGACTGAGCCGCATGGTCCGCTTCAGGGCGTGAAAGTCGTCGCCTGTTCGACAGCGCAAGCGGGCACGGTGCCCTACATGCTGATGGCCGATCTCGGCGCCGAGGTCATCAAGATCGAGGTGCCGG
>JBARIB010000318.1:0-9520 GCA_049799535.1 Allostellaceae bacterium
TTGACCCGCTTGCCGTTGACGACGACCTCGCGCCGCCTCCCCTGCCCCGCCCGGGGACCCGGCGTCCCCGAAGCATTCGACAGACTGCATCCGACAAACGCGAGGCCGGCGAGCGCGCCGGTAATCATATCCCCTGGGATAGGCATTTCGGTCCTCCTCAATCATTAATCACTCTGGGTGGGAGGAGCTTACACGGCTCGGACTCACTCGGCGAGCCTGGCGAGAGCGGTAGAGCCGAGACACGATGCTTCCTCGACGTTATAATAGTTCTTTTGTGAAACATCTCGCCGTATTCGCTGCAACGGCCGCTCTGCTGATCGCTCCGGCGCCGGCTTGGGCCGCGAGGCCCATCGCCGTCCTTGCCGCCGAGAACTTCTACGGCGACATCGCGCAGCAAATCGGCGGGCCGGATGTCGAGGTGACGCGCATTCTCAGCAATCCCGATCAGGACCCGCATCTGTTCGAGGCGAGCCCCTCGGTCGCACGAGCCGTCTCCACTGCGCCGATCGTCATCTATAACGGCCTCGACTACGACCCCTGGATCGAGAAACTGCTGAACGCTGCGGCGAGCTCCGACCGAACGGTCATTATTGTCGGCGACCTGGTGGGCCGAAGACCCGGGGACAACCCGCATATCTGGTACGATCCCAATAGCGCTCTGGCGCTGGCCGCTAGATTGGCGGACGACCTGAGCACTGTCGATCCGGCTCACCAGGGAGACTATCAGCAGCGCCTGGCAGAGTTTCGTCGGTCGCTGCAGCCGATTCAGGAAAAGATCGCAGCGCTGCGTGCACGTCTGGCCGGCACGCCGGTCACCGCGACCGAGCCGGTTTTCAACTACCTCCTCGACGCCATTGGAATGCAGGTTCGAAACCGCCGGTTCCAGCTCGCAGTGATGAATAATACCGAGCCAGGCGCGTCCGATGTCGCCGCGTTCGAAAGTGACCTGAAGAAGCACCAGGTTCGGATGCTCGTCTACAACAGCCAAGCCTCGGACCCGACAGCCGAGCGCATGGTGAGGCTCGCGCGGACCTCGGATATCCCGGTTGTGGCAGTGACGGAGACCGAGCCGCCAGGAAAGAATTACCAGGAATGGCTGTTGAGCGAACTCGATGCGGTCGATCGGGCACTCCCGAAACAGCAGCCATGAATGCCATCGAGTTTCACGACGTCTGTTTGATGCTCGCTGGCCGCGTCGTGCTCGACGGCGTGAACCTGGACATCGCCCCGCGCGAGTTTATCGGCGTGCTGGGACCAAACGGCTCCGGCAAGACCACGCTGATGCGCGCCGTGCTCGGGCTAGTGCCGCCCAGCCGCGGCACTATTCGCGTCCTTGGCCGGCCCGCAACGCGGGGCAACCCCGCAGTCGGGTACATGCCGCAGGTTCGCGGCGGGGTCGCGGGAATGCGGTTGAGCGGCTGGGATTACGTGGCCGGTGTCGTTAACGGCCACCGCCTCGGCTTGCCGATTGCCGGCAAGGCGGGCCGGGCAGAAGTCGATCGCGCGCTCGATTTGGTGGGTTCGCGCGGGTTGGCGCGGCGCCCGATCGCCGAGATGTCGGGCGGCGAGCGCCAGCGCTTACTGTTGGCCCAGGCATTGATCGGCCGGCCGCGACTGCTGCTATTGGACGAGCCGCTCATTAGCCTGGATCCACATCATCAGCGCGAGGTTGTGGAATTGGCCCAATCGCTTCAAAGCGACCTCGGGATCGCGGTGCTGTTCAGCGCCCATGAACTGAACCCGCTGCTCGGCGCCCTCGACCGGGTGCTTTATCTGGGAAATGGCCGTGCCGCTCTCGGCACTGTCGACGAGGTGATCACCAGGCCTGTGCTATCGGAGCTTTATGGCTCCGAGATCGACGTCGTACGCCTCAAGGGCCGAATATTCATCATGTCCGGCAGCCATGATGTGGAGCATGACGCCCATCAGCACGATCATTCTGAAGCGCCGCGATACACTCCCCGCTAGGTACGTCCGGACAATGTTCGAATACGACTTCATGCGAAATGCCTTCGCAGCGGCAGCAGTGGTCGCGATTGTCGCGGGCATTGCAGGCTACTTTTTAGTGTTGCGCGGCCAGACATTTGCCGGACATGCCCTGGCGCATGTCGGCTTCACCGGTGCTACCGGAGCAGTGCTTATTGGTGTCGCACCGTTCTGGGGGTTGGTGCTGATGACATTGGCCGCCGGGATCGGTATGGGATCCTTGGGCGAGCGGGTGGCGCAGCGGGATGTGGCGATCGGCCTGGTGCTCGCCTTATCGCTCGGTCTCGGCCTGCTGTTCCTGCATTTATACACGGCATTCGCGACACAGGCCACGACACTGCTGTTCGGTAACGTTTTGGCCGTCGATCTAACCACCGTCTGGACCTTGCTTGCCCTCGGTGCAGTGAGCCTCGGAGCCCTGGGCGTCATCTCCCGCCCCCTGCTGTTCGCCACCTTGCAGCCCGAACTGGCCGAGGCCAAAGGCGTCTCGCTACGCCTTTATTCCGTGCTATTTCTGGCGATCGTCGCGTTGACGACGGCCGAATGCGCAGAGATCGTCGGGGTGCTGCTGGTGTTCGCGCTGATGGTCGGCCCTGCCGCGGCGGCTCAGCGACTGACCCGCGGGCTGGCAACGGGCGTCCTGCTTTCGGGAGTGCTGGCGCTCCTTGAGGCCTGGCTCGGAATCACCCTCGCCTTCTACACTGACTGGCCGACCAGCTTCTGGATTACCGCGCTAAGTGCGGCGGTCTATCTCCTCGCCGCCGCCCTTCCTCGGTAGAGCCGAAACTCAGCCGGCGAGCCCTCGTCCATAACCCGGCGGCGTCGCTTTAGATCGATGGCTTCTGCGAGCATGCCCCCCGAACGCGGCCGGGTAGTTACGGCAGCGTGAAGGCGACCAGCGAGTCGCCGAGCTTGGTGCCGAGCTTACCATGACCGCCGGCAGCAATGACGACGAACTGTTTGCCGCCGGGGCGCGTGCGATAAGTCATCGGCATCGCCTGGCCGCCGGCCGGCAGTCGGCCCTTCCAGAGCTCCGCGCCGGTCTCGATATCGAACGCCCGCAGAAAATCGTCCATCGCCGCGGCAATGAATACGAGGCCACCCGCGGTGACGATCGGGCCGCCGAGATTGGGCGTGCCGCGAACCGTCGCAGCGGGATCTTTGACCATGTCCGCCGTCGTTCCCAGCGGCACGTTCCAACGGATCGTTCCGCCGCCGAGATCGACGGCGACCAGCGACCCCCAGGGCGGCGGGTTGCAGGGCAGACCCTGTGGCGACAACAGGGCGCGCCGGCTCATGCCGTAGGGTGTTCCGTGTTGCGGAGAAACCTCGGCGCGGAACTCGCCCATCCGGGCAGAGCGCTCAATCGCGTCGTACCCATCCCGCGGGATCAGGTGAACTTCCATCGGGAGGTTGACAACGTTCGTCACAAAGATTTGACGCTGCGGGTCGAAAGCGCCGCTACTCCAATTCATGCCGCCAAGATTGCCCGGAAACGCGATCGTTCCTTGGACGCTCGGCGGTGTGAAAATCCCCTCCGATCGAAGCCGCTCCATGACGCTGCGGCAGGCGTCTCTGTCCTCTTGCGTCAACCCCCAGGCGTCGGTGGCATTTAGCCGCTGTCGCACGAGTGGCGGCGGTGCGAGCGGGAAGGGCTGCGTCGGGGAAGCTTCCTCACCCTCGGCGTCGCTCTTTGGCACCGCCCGTTCTTCGACGCCAAAGACCGGCTCTCCCGTCAGGCGATCCAATACGAACAAATTGCCGGTCTTGTTGCCCTGGATCACGACGGGCATCGTCTCGCCATTGCGGCGCAAATTGGCAAGCACCGGCTGGGCGGCCGTGTCGTAGTCCCACAGATCGTGGTGCACGAGCTGAAAACCCCACGCCAGACGGCCCGTCTTAGCCGACAAAGCCACGACCGAATCCGCCCATTTATTGTCGCCCGGCCGCTTGAGGCCGTGATAGTCGGGGCTTGGGCTGGTGGTCGGTACAAGGACGAGACCGCGCGCCGTGTCGACGGAGATCATCGACCAGGCATTGCCGGCGCCAGTCGGCGCGATACTCTCCGGTATCGGATTCCAGCTCCAGCGCAGTTCGCCGCTGCGCGCATCAAAAGCGCGCACCGATCCGGCGGGGCTGTCGACCCGGTCATTGTCGGCGATCGAGGATCCGACGATCACGAGGTCGTCCGCGACCGCCGGCGGCGAGGTTTCCTCGTATTCGCCGCGGCGGGTGATGTTGGCGATGCCGCGGGTCAGGTCGATCTGCCCGCCGGCGCCGAAATCGGCGCAGGGCACTCCGGTCGCGGCGTCGAGCGCGAACAGGCGGGCATCGATCGTCGCCAGGAAGATTCGCCGACGGCAGGTATCGCGCGCGGCGCGGCCGGCGTCCGTCCATAGCGCGACGCCGCGATTGATCAGCCCTTCGGAGTAGGGCGCGTGCAGGTCGATCTTCGGATCGAAGCTCCACCTTTCTCGACCGTTTTCCGGGTCGAGCGCGACGACGCGGTTGAACGGCGTCGTCAGATACATCGTGCCATCGACTACGATGGGCGTTGTCTCGAACGCGCTCTTGCGGCGATTGTCGCTCCCGTCTGAAACATCGCCGGTGTGGTATTCCCAAGCGACGTGTAACGCGGAGACATTGCTGCGGTCGATCTCCCCGAGCGGCGAATAGCGGCTGCCGCCGGCATCGCCCCCGTAATAAGGCCACTCCGCGACGGTGTCCTCGACGAGGTCGGCTCGCAACACCGGGGATTGCACGATCGTTGCGCTCACGATGATCCCGGCAAGGGTTGCTAAACGCATCGAAGCGCCGACAAAGCGAGGGCAGCGCTGCCGGCCGACCACAAAGCTCCGGGTCGGCGGAATGCGCAACGCCCTCTATCTATTTGTCGGCGGCGGGTGGCGCACTCTATCGCGTCGGCGCACCACCGCCCGATGGAAATAATCCGGCGCGCTGCCGCTTATTTGGTTTCTTCCTCGGCAACCGGGTTCAGTTCATAGCGCTGCATTGCGAAGCTGATCGCTTCATTCCAGCCGCGGCTGCGGATATCTATCTGTACTTCATCGGGGCCGAGGTATTTCAGGTTCTGCGCATCGCCCATTGCGGCCATTCTGCCCTCCCGAGCGCCGTAGGATTCCGGAATCGGGACAGGCGAAAAACCGTCTTCTCGCAATTCCTTGGCCGTTGCCTGTTCATCGTCTACGTAAAATCCGATGTGGTGAATTCCGCGCATTTCAGAGGTCTGTCCCGGGCCAAGTTTCGGAGCACCGGGCTCGCCATATTTCAGGATAGCGAAGTAGATATAGCCGTCGCTGAGCCAAACACCTTTTTCGCCAGTGTCTCCGGGCCGGCGATAGAGCTCCGTCAGTCCGAAATGCTGCTTGTAGAATTCTGCGGTCTTTGCGGGATCGTCAGTCACAAGTGCAATATGTCTGATGCGAGCCATCCGAGATCTCCCTTGGTGCCTGCACTCGCCAGAAGTGCAGATGCTGTGTAGGCGTTCCGCCGGTTAACCGTCAAGAAGACATGACGAATGGCTGACAAGCACCGGTGTCCTGGCCACTGCGGATTGCCATCATGCCGGCCTCATACCTCCCTGATTGCGCGTTCTATGCGCCGGTCCGGGATCAGCCAGACCAAGGCAACCAGCGTGTAGATCGCCACCGAGATCCACGGGCTGACAAGCGCCAGCGCTATCGCGGTGATGTAAAAGAGCGGGGAAATCTTGCCCTTAATGTCGTTGCCGAGAGCTCTGGCCAGTGTCGATTGCGTGCCGTGGGTCCGGGTAATCGCCTTCTGCAGCAAGTAATAGGCGATAGCGGGCATCAACAATGCCACGCCATACACCGCGGTCGGCAATGGAGCGAAATTATTCTCGCCCATCCAGCCGGTTGCAAACGGAGTCAATGACAGCCAGAACAGCAGATGCATATTGGCCCAAAGGATCAGCCCGTTCACCCTCGTGACGGTATGGAGCAGATGGTGATGGTTGTTCCAATAGATCGCCACGTAAACAAAACTGAGCACGTAACTCAGAAACACTGGAACCAAGCTACCCAAGGCGTGCCAATCGGCGCCGTGCGGCACCTTCAACTCCAGTACCATAATAGTGATGATGATGGCGATGACGCCGTCACTGAAAGCAGTGAGCCGGTCCCTTCCCATATGCCGCTACAGCTTCTCTAGTGACGGGCATTCTCGAGGATCATCGCGGCGCCCTTCTCGGCGATCATGATCGTCGGGGCATTGGTGTTGGTGGAGGTGACGGTCGGCATCACCGAGGCGTCGATGACACGAAGGTTTTGGAGCCCACGCACCTGCAGTCTGTCGTCCACCACCGCCATTGCATCGCTGCCCATCTTGCAACTGCAGCTCGCGTGAAAGACAGTGGAGCCACATTGCCGCGCGTAATTTAATAGCTCGTCATCGCTCTGGACATGCTCGCCGGGAAGGGTCTCAGCCACGACGTATTTCTTGAGCGCGGGGGCGGCGAAGAGCCGGCGGGCCATCCTGAGGCCACCAACGACGGCGCGGCGATCCGTCTCCTCGCTCAGATAGCGCGGGTTAATCGCGGGCGGCTCCTCCGGGCGGCTTGAGCGCGCCTCGACATAGCCGCACGATAACGGCCTCATCTGCCAAATGCCAGCGGTCATGCCCGGGGTGTCGTCGAGCCTACGCACCGGACCCGGCGCGAAGCTTCCTGGCGCCAGCAAGGCCTGAACATCCGGCGTTGCTGACTCCGCAAGCACCTTGACCGAGGCCGCAACCAGCGAAGAGGCATAGGTTAGCATGCCGCTCCCGGTGAATGCGTAGCGCAATACCTCTACCGCGAAAGGCAGGCCGCGCGATTTTTCGTTCAACGTCTTCGCGCCGGTTACCGCGTATGTGACGCGGGCAATGTAATGGTCCTGCAAATTTTTGCCGACCCCCGGCAGTGCATGCTGCACCCTGATGCCGAGGCGGCCGAGATGGTCGGGATCGCCTACACCCGAGAGCTGCAGCAGATGGGGCGAGCCGATCGCACCGGCGGCGAGGATCACCTCATGCGCCGCCTCCACCATCTCGACAACACCGCCGCGCGAATACTCGACGCCTATGGCGCGAACCCCGTCGAACAAGACGCGGTGCGCCAGCGCCTTGGTGACGACCCGCAGGTTGGGTCGGCGCATCGCCGGACGCAGATAGCTGCGGGCCGCGCTCGCCCGCAACCGGCCGGTTCGGGTCTGCTGCACCCAGCCGATCCCGTCGCCGGCGCCGGGCGGCAGATGGTTAACGTCGTCCCGATACTCCAGCCCAATTTGTTTCCCGGCCTCGATCATCTTGCGGCACAATAGCGGCTTGTCGGCGTTGCGCGAGGTGGAGAGCGGTCCACCCTTGCCGTGAAATTCGTCGGCATCGCCTTCCCAGTTTTCCGCTTTCTTGAAGAACGGCAAGACGTCGTCCCACGACCAGCCGCGGTTACCGAGCTGTCCCCAGTGGTCGAAATCCTCGGGCTGGCCGCGCACGTAAATGAGCCCATTGATCGAGCTGGAGCCGCCGAGCACGCGGCCCCTGGGGTAGAGGATCGCGCGGCCATTGGTGCCGGGGTCGGGCTCGGCCGTGAATCCCCATGTCAGGGTCCTGTGTTCGAGCATCTTCATATAGCCGGCCGGAACATGGATCAGCGGGTTCCAGTCGCGCCCTCCGGCCTCGATCAGCACGACGCGCGTGCCGACATCTTCGCTTAGCCGGTTGGCCAAAACGCAGCCCGCCGAGCCCGCGCCGACGATCACATAATCCGCCTGCATGCCGCCCTCCTCTGCGGCGCTGATTATCTCACCACTGAGACAGACAGGGCGCCGCTCCCGGACCGCGGTCCGGGGGCGGGGCGCTCTTGGCTTAGCCGAAGCTCACGGGAACCGTGAGACGTCGACCGCCTTCTCGGTGATGAATTCGAGCAAGGCCGGCGTCCCTTCGCGTGTCTTGTCGATGCCGCGGCGGATCGCTGGCACGATCTGCTCGGGATCGGTCACGCGCTCGCCGTAACCGCCCAATGCGCGAGCAAAGTCGGCGTAGTTGCCGCTGATGTCGGTCGAACGGTATTTCTCGGTTGCGACCGGCATCACCTTCAATTCGATCGCCATAGAGAAATTGTTCATCAGGATCGACAGGATCGGGATGCGCTCGCGCACTGCAGTCTCGAAATCCATGCCAGTGAAGCCGATCGCAGCATCGCCCCACACATTGATGCAGAGCTTGTTCGGCGCCGCGAGCTTCGCGCCCATCGCAATGCCGAGGCCGTAGCCGAGCTGGGTCGTCTTGCCCCAGCCGATGTAGCTCAATGGCACTTCGCTGACCCAGAACGGCGAGAGCTGGTCGCGCGGGCTGCCGGCGTCATGGGTGATGATCGTTTCCTTGACATCGACCGTGTGCAGCAATTCCCAAATCACGCGATAGGGCGACAGCGGCTTGGTGTTCTGGGTCAGCCGCGGCATCCATTGCTCCATCCACTCCTTCTTGAGCGAGCTGATGCCGCGGGTCACACCATCCAGGCGGCCTCGAGGCTTGCCGTGCAGCCGGTCCTTCACTTCTTCGAGCAATGCGTCGAGCGTCAGTCCGGCATCGCCGACGGCGGCGAGTTCGACTGGCACGTCCTTGTTGATGTCGGTCGGATCTAGCGTCGCATGGGCGATGCGCATGCCCTTCGGCATCGGCGTCGCAAAGCTGGAGCGTGTGAAGCTGCAGCCGATGCCGAATACGAGGTCAGCGTTCTGCAAAAACGTGTGCAATTGTTTCGAAATGCCGATGCCGCCCGAGCCCAACGATAAGGGGTGGTTCTCGGGAAACGCGCTCTTGCCGGGCAACGTCGTCATGACCGGCGCTTCGAGCAACTCGGCGAGCTGCTGCAATTGCTTCCAGGCCTTGCCGTAGTGCACGCCTTGTCCCGCGACAATGACTAGGCGTTGGGCCTCGACGAGCGCCGCGGCAATTTGGGATATCGAGCGCGGGTCGGGGCCGCTCTTGAGCCGCGGCGCTTTCTGATAGTCAATCGGTCCGCTGATCTCCTCGCGCAACAGGTCGGACGGGAACTCGATCAATACAGGCGACGGCCGCCCGTTCTTGACCTGCGTGAAGGCGCGGCGCAACGCCTCGACCGTAGCGTCGGGCACCGTCACCTGCTCGCACCATTTGGTCACGTGGCGGAAATTGAGGGCCGCGTTGAAGTTGGGTCGGACCTGGTTGACACTTCGCGCGTAGCCGGCCGGCAATACGACGACCGGGCAAGAATCGCCGTAAGACTGTGCGACGCCGCCAAAGGCGTTCTCGGTGCCGGGCCCATGCTGCATCGCAAAGACACCGATGCGGTCCCCCGAGGTCACCTTGGCGATCGCATCGCACATATGCAGGCCGATGCGCTCCTGGCGCACCATAATCGTGCGGATGTCGGCCTCGGCCGCGGCCTCGATGATCGGGTTGACCGGATAGCCGATCAGAAACTCGATGCCCTCGCGCTTCAAGACTTCGGCGACGACGTTGGCGACCTTCATGG
>JBARIB010000319.1:0-3194 GCA_049799535.1 Allostellaceae bacterium
TCGTGTTCGCGCAACAGCAGGTGGCCGAGCTCGGGCAGACGGCCGTCGAATTTCCTCCGATGCAGGAATCTGCGAGCTTCAATCTGTCGCGGGTGAAGGAGGAGATCGACGAAGCGATCAAGAAGGCGCAGGGCGGGGTGACCGGCAACTAGAGACGAGGATCGAGCATCTTGCCCGCGCTGTCGGCTCGACCTGGCAGCGCGGGATTTTTCTGGTCTAGCGATGCCCTCTGGTAAGGTGAACCACGGCTCCGTGGGAGCGTCGGGAACAGGATGACTCAAATGGCGACAGGCGATCGCCAGAATCTCGGTGCCGCGGGCGGGCCGCGGTGATCTGCCTTTGCGCAATCATTCTCGTGGCGGTGTTGATGTCCGGCGCCTTCGAGGCGCAGAATGCCGCCGCGAACCCTCCGCTGACACCAGCGCCGCTGTCGCACACCGCGCACTCGAATTAGCTAAGCCCACCGCGGCGTAGTAACGGCGCCGAACCTTTTGCTGAAATTGCATAGTTTGCTGTGTCGTCATCTGCGAGATTTGGTTCCGATATTGGTCGCCTGTCTAGGGGACAGGCCCACAAGAGGAGGGTTCGCCGATATGACAGAAGCTGCGTCTTACCGTACCGTCCCATCGCTCAAAGCCACGCTTGTGGCGGCTGTGCTCGCGACAGCCGGCTGCTCAAGTTTAGTGAATACTCCAACTGCGCAGAGCATCGCGGGGCTGCCGCCCTCGGGCAGCGTGACGATCACCGAGGACTTTGTTGCCGGCTTGGAAGGCGGCAGCGGCAGCCTCGAGTACCAAGGGCGGACTTATCCATTCAAAGTGCTCGGCACTGTTGCAGGCCCCGGTGGCGGGGTTGAGAAAATCACTGCCTCCGGCCCGGTCTATAAGCTCGCCAGCGTCGCCGATTTTCCGGGCAGATACACGCAGAGCACCGGCAAAGCCGGTTTCAGCTCTTCCGGCAGCAGCGATTTGTGGCTCGAGAACAGCGCCGGCGTGATCCTGCACCTGCAAGGCACGAGCAGCGGTGCGATGCTGACCCTCGGAAAAGACGAGATCTTTATTCGGATGGCTCAGTAAGCCGCGCCGCCGATCGGGGCGCCGCTGCGCGCGCTGATATTGGAACTCGAGCAGAAAGCGACCCGCTAGGCGACGATGGTCCGCCTCACTAAGGGCAAAGTCTCGTGGTAAGATCGGTTTGGTCGGTTGGAACAGTCGTGTAACGAGGCGGGTAAGTGTCATTCCCGATCAATTCCCAGTTCGGCGAGTTTAATTCACGATTAGGCCGTTGCAAATTCCCGGTTCCCCCGTCACGGAAATGGCTGGCAAGAGTTTGATTTCGCTTTCCGTTTCGCCGCCGAGCTGAGGAAGATCGACGAAATTCCCGGTTCGACCGCGAAAGGCTAATCACCAGCCGTCAGCCCATTTGTGTCCACCCGGGAGCGTGATTATGCGAAAACCCTCGGGTCGGGCGCGAGCGCCTAGCGCGTAGTGGATACACAATCAAAGGGAGAGATTTTGCTGCAGATTTGCTGCAGATGCAGCAACAAATCATTTCTAGTACAATTGTTGGTTGTAGCGGCCAGAGCTGTGGGACGCCGCTATCAAGCGTGAACCGGACGCAACAGGCTTCGACCCCAAGGTTTGCTGCCTGAGAGGCCAGATATTCACTGCTGGGCAGGCAGGCGTACGCCCCCCGGGCCGATCAGCCCGGGATACGGCGCCTTAAAGCGCCAGAAGGTGCCGCTGGTCGCCCCCTCGAAATAGATGGACTGATTATCGGGGCCGCCGAAGGCGAAGTTGGTCGTCGCCGTGTCACCATTCGGAATCGGCACGAAGCCCAGAATGATGCCGCGGCGGTCGATTTCAACAATGCCGCCGAGACCGAACAACTGCGCCCACAAATTGCCGCGGACATCGTAGTGGATGCCGTCGGGTCCCCCGTTGCCGGGGACATAGGTGCCCGCTTTGACGCCTGCGAAGGTTAGATGGAGCGGATCCTTGGGGCATCGGGGGCAGCCCATCGTGGGGCCGTTCATAAAAGCACCATACCAGACGCGGCCACCTCTGGATTCCCCGATGGCCAGCAACGCGTCATCCGGCGAAACCGCGATGCCGTTCGGGAAGAAGCCGCTGTCCATCACCCGGCGCAGGACGCCGTCACGCGAGTACTGGTAAACGACGCCCGTGCGGTCGGCCATGTTGGGCCCGGGCCCGCTTCCCCAAGGATCAGTAAAGAACAAATTGCCCTCGGCATCGAAATCGAGGTCGTTGGGGCCTTTGAAGAGCTGGTTGCGGTAGGTATAGACCAGCGTGCTGACCTGCTTTGTCTGCGGGTCATAGACCAGGATGCCGCGGTGCCGAGTCGTCAAGTAGAGCTTGCCCTCGAACCAGCGGGTGCCCTGCGGTTCGCAGGTTTGGCCCAATTCGGGCGGCGGATTGCAGTTGAACGCCGGGACCAGCTTACCATCCGGCGTCAGGTACGACACCCAGCCGCTGCCGATTGCGACGAACCACAGATTGCCCTGGGTATCGAACGCGCCGCCTTCAAGGAACTGACCCTGCGGCGTGCCGCTGACATCGGCGAATTTCTCGACGGGGCCGATGCCGGCCGGCAATGGCGGCAGGCCCCAGGGCTGGACCAGGTTGGGTGCCTGGGCGTTTGCGGCGCTGCCGGGCCCGCCTATGGCGCAGCCGATGCCGAGCAGCGCGATCCCCACCAAGCGGATTAGCGAATGATGCATACGCATAATTCTTTCCTCCTGTGAGCGCATCAGACAATGCCTTCGCTGCGCAAGGCCTCGACATCGGCTGTATTCATGCCGAGCCAGTCGCCGAAGACTTCGGCGGTGTGTTCGCCGAGCAGCGGTGCGGGCTTCACCGGCGGCGGGGACCCGTCGAAGCGCACTGGGAAGGTCGGCATGCGCAGCTCGCCCTGGGGGTGCCGCATCGTCTGGATGATACCGCGGGCTGCAAAGCTCGGCTCGCCGAGCAGATCGCCGGTATCAAGTACCGCGCCGGCGGGGACACCGGCGGCGCCGATCAACCGCATCGCTTCGTGTTTGTCGTGCCGCCGCGTCCAGTCGGCAATCATCTCGTCGATTTCGGCTTCGTGCTGACCGCGCGCCTGGCGGGTCGCAAAACGCGGGTCATCGATCAGATCCTCGCGCCCGATCGCTCCCAGGAGCCGCCGCCAAT
>JBARIB010000320.1:0-9535 GCA_049799535.1 Allostellaceae bacterium
GAGCAGGCGGCCAACATGATAAGGCCCAGCGCGGCCACGGCGAGGCCGATCCTCGGATCGACATGCTGCATTCGATCCTCCCATTGTTCAGATAGCGCGGGTTGATCCCGATCGCTGCTTGTTGCGTGCCGATAATAATCGGTCGCAGGTGCCGTTACAAGGCGCGGCGGGTGGCGAGCCCGGTGTGCTATGGTGCGATCGTCCGCCGGCGGCGGGCGCCACGGGGGCGGAGCGGCTGAATGCGCATAGAGGGATTGTTTTATTGGGTAATGGCCGGGCTGTCGGGCCTGAGCCTGGCGCTCGTCGTCGCCTATATCGTTCTCGTTCAGGACAACCGGTCAGTCCAGTTGGAGGTTAACCGGCGCCAGCAATTCATCAATCAGGGCGTGCAGCTCGGCCGGGTCAACGAGGCGCTGGTCCGAGCGATCGCGACCGCTGCGGTCAACGGCAAGGACGACAAATTGCGCGATCTCTTGGCGCAGAACGGCATCACCATTAACGCGGCGGGCGAGCCGGTTCCGGCGGCGGGCGCTGCCGCTGAGAAAGCCACGCCTGCGCCGACCGGGAAGACGCCATGATGATGATGATGCGCGGTACCGATAATGCTCCGGCTCCCGGCAACTGGTCGCTGCCGATCGCCCTCGTCATCGCCGCATTCTTTGTGCTGATCGCGTTCGAAACTGGTTATGCCGTGCATGACCGCGGCGCGTTGGCCGATCAGATGCGGGCGCAGGAACCGGTTGTGCAGGAGGCGATGAAATTGCGCCAGCAACTCGAAAAGCTCGCCGGCAAGACCGCCCAGCTCGCCGCCGACGGCGACGAGGGCGCCAAAAGCGTCGTCGACCAGATGAAGCGGCAGGGGATCTCGCTCGGCGCACCCAAACAGCAGCCGCCCACCGCGCGGACAGATTAGAAGCGGGTGACAGTTTAGAACATGTCGGGGGTGATGACGTTCTGCGGACGGTTGGTCAGCAAGGCCGCGCGCATCGTCTCGGCCGATTTAATCCGCGTGTCATGCTCCGACTCCGGGGTGAACCAGGCGGCGTGCGGGGTCACGACGAGCCGGCCTTCGAGCCACGGCTCGCGCGCCCTATAGGCGCGCAGCAATTCGGGTATCGGCTCGACCGGCGGCTCGACGGGGAGCACGTCGAGCCCCGCCGCGGCGATATACCCGTCGCGCAGCAACGCCAATAGCGCATCGAGGTCGATGATCGGGCCGCGCGCCGTGTTCACCACCACGGCGCCCCTGGGCAAAAGCGCCAGCTCGGCATGGCCAAGCATGCCGCGGGTCTCGGGAGTCAGCGGGGCGTGGATCGACAAGGTGTCGGTCTGACGCAGCAGGTCTTCGAGGCTGGCAGCGCGACCGATGGCGAGCGCGAGCTCGGCGCCGTTCGGCAAATGCGGGTCGAAGAACATCACCCGAAACCCGAAGGCGCGCGCCCGCAACGCGACGGCGGTGCCGATGCGGCCGAGGTCGATGATGCCGAAAGTCTGCACACCCAGGCGACGGATCAATTCGCCCTTGACCGGCCCCCATCGAGCGGGCGGGTTCTGACGCTGGCGCTCGTGATAAAGGACCACGCCGCGGCGCAATGACAGCGCGAGTGCCATCGCATGGTCGGCGACTTCGGTTGTGCCGTAGTCCGGCACATTGCAGACCAGGATGTTGCGCGCCGCCGCGGCCGGCCGGGCGATCTTGTCATAGCCGACCCCCATGCGCACGATCGCGCGCAGCCGTGGAAAACGCCCGATGTCCTCGGGCGTCACCGCGTAGCGCATGATCATCAGCCCGTCGATCTCGGCGCAGTCGGCGGGGTCGAGATCCGCAAGCGCCTTGACCGTGCGCCGCATGATACGGACCTCGGGACCAAAGATCTGTTCCTCGAGGCCGTCGTCTGGGATCTGCCGTTCCTCGGGGTAGAGCACGGTGACCGGCATTTCTGGTCTTCTCCCTGCTACAGCTGCGCGACTTTCACCGGCTGGTGCAATGCCGCCGAGCGGACGATCGCCTCGAAGACAGCGACCCCGTGCAATACCTCCTCGGCGGTGATCGGATAGGGGCGCTCGCCGTTGATCGCCGCGGCAAACCCTTTGAGTTCGGCAGCGAGCGCATTGAACCCCTTGTAATCGACGATTTCGGGCGGTGGCGCGGTATGGCGGCCGGTCACTGGCGGTGGGGTCGCCGGCGTGAACCGGAGTTGGACGTCGGCGGTCGCGAGCTCGACGCAACCCTTTGTGCCGTAGATGGCAAACCGATAGGCGGGCGCGGTGATCAGCGAGCAGTAAAGGGTCGCCGACATGCCGTTGGCGAGACCGAGCAGAACTGTCGTCGTATCCTCGAGCCGCGGCATCACCCGACGCAGGCTCGTGCAATAGACCTCCTCGATCCTGCTGAATAGATAAATCATCGCATCGAGATTGTGCACGCCGGTCGCGGTCATCGCGCCGGCCGGCGCCTCCTGCGGATCTGATCGCCAATAATCCGGCGACATCGTAAGTCCGGTCGGCGAGGCCTGTGCGCTCTCGCAATGGCTGATGGTGCCGAGCCGGCCGTCTTCTATGCGCGACTTCAGCTCGATCATGGCGGGATGAAAGCGTCTCGGATAAGCGACACCGAGCACGATGCCGGCACGCGCCACGGCGTCGAGCGCCGCTGCGGCGCTCTTTATGTCGAGCGTGAAAGGCTTCTCCATGAAGACATGCTTGCCGGATGCCGCGGTTCGCTCGACCTGCCCGCCGTGTTGGCTATGCGGCGTCGCAAAGACGACTGCATCAATCGCCGGGTCAGTGAGGATTTCATCGAGATCGTCCTTCAACGCGATGCCGTGCTCGGCGCAGAACGCTGCGGCCGAGGCACGAGTGCGGGTATGGCCGGCAGTGAAGCGGATCGCGCCGCTCTGACCCTGCACGGAATTGACGAGCGTGCGGCCCCAGCGGCCGAGGCCGACGATGGCGGCGCGGATCACTTCTTGGCCGCCAGCATGTCACGCACGCCGCGCAATGCCAGATAATAGCCTGGCAATCCAAAGCCGGCGACGATGCCGTGGCTGACCCGCGCCGTCTCGGAAGCCGGGCCGCGGCGCACCGGGTTGGAGATGTGCACCTCGATCGTCGGAAAGCGCACCTGGCTGATCGCCGCGACCAGCGCCGGGTAGCCGGTCCCGAACGCCGCCGGGTTGAACAATGCCGCGTCGAAGCCCTTGTCGTTCGCCTCGTAGATCTTGTTGACCACCTCGCCTTCGATGTTCGAGTGAAAAATCTCGACCTCCAGGCCCAGCTCCGCGGCGTAGCCGCGGATCCGCTCGTCATATTCGGGCAGGGTCATCGGGCCAAAGATCTCGGTCTGCACCTTGCCGCGCATATTCATTCCCGCCCCGTGGAGCACCAGGACCTTTGTCATGTCGCTTACCTCGTTTGCTGAGCGGCGGCGATGCTAGTGGATCGCTCGATTCCATTACAACTCGATTCAATTACAAGGCGCTCGGTACCGCCATGGGCTGGAAATTTCGCTCGAAATAGGATATCCAACTGTAGGGTGAATTTGATCACCCGCATCGGTCGAGGGGGCGATGCGGCGGGGGTTCTGGGCACTAGGGTTCCTCGGCGGGGTGCTATTGCAGGCACCGGATGGATCAGCATCTGACGGCAAAACCCTGATAACGATCGAAGCTATCAAGCAGGCGATCGAAGCAAGGGCCAAGAGCGTCCAACTGGTCACTTTCCCCGCCACCGAGTGGAGCCCAGTCAAAGTGGTGCGCGGCAGCGCGCCGGTGCGCGACAAGAGGGGCAATAAGCCAACCGACGAGCAGGCAGAGACAGCGGAAATTGTGACCTTTTCCGACCCACAGAGGACGCCGGTCAGGATCCTGCGCGGCGAGAGCGCAACCCCGGGTCGGATCCGCCCGGCGGCCATGACTATGGAAGTGGTGACTTTCGCAAATTCGCAGGACCGGCCGGTCAGCATCGTAAGGGGCTCGGGATTTCAAGCCGGCGCCGAAATGGAGTTGTTCGGGCCCGCTTCGGCTGCCGATCTCGATCGCGTCGCCTTCGCCGTCGACGGCGCCGAATCCAGCCATGGGGCCGATCTGCGTATGTGGCACCCGGAGCCGTTCGGGCCGCAGGGTCCCATGCAAATAACTGCAGCGGCAGCGTTCGATGTCGGCGGCGGCGACCGCTTCGACCTCGCAGCAAACCGGGCGCTGGGCCGCGCCTATCTCGACCGCATGTATCGCCGGTACGGGAACTGGCCGGACGCGGTCGCGGCCTACAACTGGGGACCTGGTAATGTCGACGCCTGGATCGGCGGCGGGCGGGCCGCCGACAAGCTGCCTCTGATGGTCGAGCGCTACCGCAACCGTGTCCTGCGCGATGCTGCTATGTCCGGGTCAAACGGGAAACCGAGTGCGGCGCTTCAGTTGATCAGACCGTAGAATTTGCCGGCGTTTTCGCAGGTGATCTTGTGCACGATATCGGGCGATAGGCCCTCGAACTGCTCCTCGATGTATTTTGAGGATTCGGGCCATACGCCATCGGGATGCGGGTAATCGGAACCCCACATCAGAGTTTCGACACCGATGTCTTCGACCAGCTTGGCGCCAATTCGGTCGAACTGGAAGGTAGCGCGGCACTGCCGCCGCCAATACTCGCTCGGCTTCAATTTCATAAGGTCACGGAAGCGATCCTCGTACTCGAAATCCATCCGGTCGAGCGCGTAGGGCAGCCAGCCGATACCGCTCTCGCCCAGACCGATGCGCAGGTTGGGGTAGCGTTCGAGCACACCTGCACCGATGATCGCGGCAATGATGTTGATCAGGTTCATCTGGAACCCGGCGACACTGGTGAACTGAGCCTTACGACGCAGATCTCCCGTCAGGCCCTCGCGCACACTTGCCGGGATCGCCGGGAAGGTATGGAAGTGCAATGGTAGTTGCACCTCGTTGACCGCCTTCCATAACGGCTCCCACACCGGATGCCACATTGGGTTCATATCCCAAGAGCACGAAAGCTCGAGGCCCTTGAAACCGAGCTTGGCAACTCGATAGATCTCCTTGACTGCGGCATCGATGTCGCCGTAGGGCAGGCACGCCAGACCGATCTGGCGATCGGGGTAATGGCTGCAAAAGCCCTTCAGCCAGTCATTGTAGATGCGCAGCATCTCATTGGCTGCCTCATGGTCTCGCACGCGCGAAGCGACGCCGAGAATGCCGAAGATGATCTCGGCATCGACACCGTCGCGGTCCATGTCCTTGATCCGCTGATCGGGGTCGCCCGGACGGCGCACTCCCTTCTTCCCGTCCTCGTAAAGGCCGGTCTCGGCCATTTTGTCGACCCGGTAGTTCTGTCCCGGCACGAACTTGCCGCCGACCGAACCGACGCCGCCGAGCAGCCCCATATTGATGCCGGATTTAGTTGTCCAATGCGGCCCGTCGGGGCCGTCTTCAACATAAGGCATGCGATCCCTCAGCTCTGGCTTCGCCTCCGACACGAACAGCTCCGGGGGCAGCCAGGGCAGGTCGAGGTGGCAATCGGCTGAAATTCTACGGTATTGCATGGCTTGCCCTCACTGTTTTGTGAAACCGTCCAGACCGGCCGTACTCATTCGCAACTGCTCGGCGGCCGCGTCGATCAGGCCTGTTTGGAAGCGGCCAAGCGGCGGCGAAGCAATGTGCGCATAAACCTATTGCGGCTGCGTCCCAAAGGGGCAGTGGCAGCAAGACGGCTTCTTGATTGTGCTACCGCGGGGGAGGAATCGGCAGGCCCCGCTACTTCTTCAGATGAATAGCGTCGCTCGAAACCCTCATCGCTGAAAGTAAAGTGCATCTCTTGTTCTTGTTCGACCACGGGCCTTTCCTCCTTATTCGGTTCTTGGATCGAGGCGATGCAAGTTATCCCCTATTGCCGCAAGTACTTCACGACACGGCGCATGCGGCCCCACTCTCCCGGCTGCACCACATACAGGTCGCTGTGCGAGTCGACCCAGATGCCATGGCAGGAACGGTGCACTGGGCCGTCTCCCCAGCGTGCGAGACGCTCGCCGTCGAGCGTCAGTATGCTGATCATGCCGCCATTGTGCTCTGGGATGTAGACGGTATCGTCATCATCCACGTAGAAGAAGGCCGGACCGATCAGCTCGGTCGGCCAGATCGTAAGCAGTTTGCCGTCCTGGTCAAAAATCTGCACGCGGTCGTTTTCGCGATCGGCCACGAGGACGCGGCCGCGGCGGTCGATCCATACGCCATGCGGCAGGTTGAACCGGCCAGGTGCATTGCCCGGCTCGCCCCAGGAGAAAAGGTATTTTGCGTCCGCCGAGAATTTATGCACGCGGGCGTTGCCGTAGCCATCGGTCATGAACATTTCACCGCTCGGGGCAAACGCAATATCGGTCGGCAGATTGAATGGGCCGCCGCCATGCGTGACTTTCTTCCACGCCGCCGAGCTGAAATCGTCTTCCGGCACTCCGGTATCGGAGCGCTCGCCCTTCTCGCCGATGGTCTGCAGCAGCCGGCCGTCGGTCGTGAATTTCATGAACTGGCCGTGATGCTCATCGCAGAGCCAAACAAAATCGTGCTCGTCGATGCGGATCGCGTGCGGAAAGGTGAACATCCCCGATCCCCAGGACGACAGGAAGTTACCGTCGCGATCGAAGATGACGACGGGGTGCGCGGGATTACGATTGAAGCAGTAGACCCGGTCCTGTGAATCGACCGAGACCGCGCAGGCTCTGATTTCCACCTCTGGCGGCGGCTTGGCCCAATCTTCATTGACCTTGTAGGTGTAGTGGCCGCTGCCGACGATCGGATCCATCGTTTCCCCTTGCAATTCTTATTTGCGCACAACGCCGTATCGGCCCGCACCATAACGCCGCACTCGATTAACCGCCTTGCCCGATGATGCAGCGCAAGCCAGCCCTGCTCGCTCGGCATATCGCCACAAACGGGTAGGGTGCATTCTCAAAGCCATCTCTATCGCCCGCAGTCGAGGAGCCGGTCATGCACGACATCGTCATTCGCGGCGGCACGATCATCGACGGAACGGGCCGCCCGGGCTTTACCGGAGACGTCGCAGTCGATGGCGGGCGCATCGCCGCAGTTGGCGGCCAAGCGGGAGCGGCACGGCGCGACATTGCCGCCGATGGGCTGCTGGTGACGCCCGGCTGGGTCGATGTCCATACCCATTATGACGGCCAGGCGACCTGGGATCCGCTGCTGGCGCCATCGTCCTGGCACGGCGTCACGACCATTCTGTTCGGCAATTGCGGGGTCGGTTTCGCGCCGGTGCGGGCCCATCACCGAGATGCGCTGATCGACCTGATGGAGGGCGTCGAGGACATCCCGGGCCCAGTCCTGGCCGAGGGACTCAAATGGGATTGGGAGAGCTTTCCCGATTTTCTCGATGCGCTCGAGCGAATGCCGCGCACGATCGATGTCGCGGCGCAGGTCCCGCATCATCCGCTGCGCGTCTATGTCATGGGCGACCGCGCGATCCGGCGCGAGAGGGCGACGGCCGACGACATCGCCGAAATGCGCCGATTGACGGAAGAGGCAGTGCGCGCCGGCGCCTTCGGTTTTACGACCTCGCGAACCAACGCCCATAAGACCACGCAAGGTGAGATGGTCCCTGGCCGCTTCGCGGAAATCGAAGAATTGACTGGGATTGGCGCGGGCCTCGGGGCGGCCGGCGCCGGCACCTTCGGCATGAACAGCGATTTCGAGGACGAAGAGGCGGAGTTTGCCTGGATCACCCGGCTTGCGAGGGAGACTCATCGCCCCGTGTGGTTTCTGCTGACCGATCGGCCGACCGACCCCGAGCGTTGGCGGCGCATCATGGCCGGCGTGCACCAAGCGCGCGCCCAGGGTGCCTCGGTGACGGCGCAGATCGCCGGCCGCCCGGTCGGCGTCATTCTCGGCATTGCCACCTCGCTCAACCCGTTCGCGGTGCGCGAAGCCTATAAGCCGTTCGAGAGCTTGCCGCTGCGGGAGCGCCTTGCGCGCTTGCGTGATCGAGCGGTGCGCCGCGCGATTATCGAAGACCGGCCGTCACCGCGCTTGTTGAAGCGCTATGGGCCGCTCGTGCAATTTGTCGCTGGGAAATGGGATCGCATGTATGTGATGGGTGACCCGCCCGATTATGAGCCGCGCGCCGAGACCAGCGTCGCCGCCATCGCGGCGCGCGAAGGTCGCTCGTCGGACGAGGTCGCTTACGACTACCTGACCGCGGACGCCGGCCACTTCCTGTTCTTCCCGGTGACCGGCTATGCCCGGGACGACCACGAGCCGATCCGCGAGATGCTGACCGACCCCGGCACATTGCTCGGGCTCGGCGATGGTGGCGCGCATGTCGCGATGATCGTCGATGCGAGCGCACCGACCTACATGCTGACCCATTGGGGCCGCGACCGGAAACGCGGCCCCGGCCTGCCGCTCGAATTCATGGTCAAGCGGCAGACCAGCGAGACCGCCGATTTCTTTGGCTTCCACGACCGCGGCCGGCTCGAGCCCGGCAAACGCGCCGACATCAACGTCATCGACTTCGACTGCCTGCGCCTCTTTGCTCCCGAGGTCGTCAATGATCTCCCCGCCGGCGGCAAGCGACTCGTGCAACGGGCCGAAGGCTATGAGGCGACCCTGGTGGCCGGCACCCCGGTCTTCGAGCGCGGCGAGCCTACTGGCGCCAGACCCGGGCGTCTTGTGCGGCGCGGGAGGTAGCCGTCAACTGGAGCGAACTTGACAGCCGGGATCGGGAACTCGCCGAGCAGGCGCAGAGGGCCTGCGCCCGAGCTTATGCCCCCTATTCGAAATTCGCGGTCGGTGCTGCGCTGCGCAGCAGGTCGGGGAGGATCTACGCGGCCGCCAACCTCGAGAATGCGTCCTCCGGGCTCTCGATCTGTGCCGAGGCGGCAGCGCTCTGCCTGGCCAATGCCGCCGGCGACTTCGATGTCGAGGCGATCGCGGTGGCTGGCCTCAGCTTCGAAGATCCCGCCGGCGCGTCGACCATCGTCATGCCCTGCGGATCGTGCCGGCAGCTTTTGATTGAGGCGGCTCAGGCCGCCGGACGCGAAATCCGGGTAGTATGCAGCAATGGGGAACTCAACAGCACTGTCGTATTCTCGACTTCCGAGTTGCTGCCGGAAGCGTTCGGACCGCAGAATTTGGGCCTGAGCAGGAATTGGCCGCGTCTGCGCGACGAATTGCAAACACGCGTGCAGCACTTGATCGAGGTCAGGTCAAAGCGGTGATCAGCGCCATCCGCCCTGCAGGAGTGGCTGGAGCGGATGACGCGGGCGTTCGACATGCATTTTGCGGAAAATATCGGCCGTATGGGGAAGTTCGTATTCGGCTTTGAGCTCGATGCCGAGCTCGCGCTCAGGGTCAAGGCGCGCTCCGACGATGACGAACTCCGCACCGGGGTAATCGAGCAGGCTGATGTCCTCCGTCGCGAAGCGACGGCTGCGAAATTCGCGCTGCAACGATTATCAATGCCATTATTGCGCGGCGGGTGGCGGCCGGTTTGCCGGGGTGGCCTTGCCGGCTGTAGT
>JBARIB010000321.1:0-3366 GCA_049799535.1 Allostellaceae bacterium
AGCAGAACGAGCAAAACAAGGTCGGCATGCAGGAACTCGGTCACGGGCTCAGCGAAACCCGCTTATTCGGTCGATTCCTTCCGTAGGCCATGCTGCCTGGAATTCGAAGGCGCCGCGGCTCCGGCAGGAAGCCGGGGTCGAGGCGCATTGGGTTTGGGAAGATTATCTGCTCGTGTTGACAACGACCGCGCGTGATGTGCCTGACGAAGTCAACTACTCTGCCAGCAGGGAAGGCGCGTGCGGCTTGCAGTTAGCGTTACAGTAGGTATGAAGGCGCGATCCCGTGCCCCTGCAAGGATCTCTTGATGACGACACTCTTTTACACCCATCCGGCCTGTTTCGAACACGATCCTGGTCGGCATCATCCGGAATCGCCGGAGAGGCTGCGTGCCGTGATGACGGCACTTGAGCAACCCGAATTCACCCGCTTGGAGCGGCGCGAGGCGCCGACCGCGTCGATCGAGGATCTATTGCGCGTCCACTCCCGCCGACACGTGGACCGCATACTCGGCTCCGTTCCCAAATCGGGCCATGTGGCAATCGATGCCGACACTGTCGTGTCTCCGGCCTCCGGGCAAGCGGCGCTGCGCGCCGCTGGAGCCGTGGCGGCAGCAGTCGATGCGGTGGTCGCGAAGGAGGCCGACAACGCGTTTTGCGCGGTCCGTCCGCCCGGTCATCATGCCGAGCCGGAGCGGGCCATGGGTTTCTGTCTTTTCAACAACGCCGCAATCGGTGCATTGCGGGCGCGGGAGGTCCATGGCCTCACTCGCGTGGCGGTCGTCGATTTCGATGTCCATCACGGAAACGGCACGCAGGCGGCTTTCGAGGCCGACAGCAGCCTCTTCTATGCATCGACGCATCAATACCCGCTCTACCCGGGCACCGGCGCGGCCAGCGAGACTGGGGTCGGCAATATCGTCAATGTGCCGCTTCGCCCGATGTCGGGCTCAACTCAGTTTCGCGTCGCATTAACGCAGCGCATCTTGCCGGCGCTCGATGCCTTCCGACCCGAGTTCCTGGTAATCTCAGCGGGTTTCGATGCGCATAAGAGCGACCCGCTGGCGCAGCTCCTGCTAGAGGACGCGGATTACACTTGGGTCACGGAGAAGCTGCTGGAGGTCGCTTACCGCCATGCGGATGGGCGGCTCGTGGCGACGCTGGAGGGCGGCTATGATTTGAACGCACTCGCCAGCAGCGTTGCCGCGCACGTCCGCGTGCTGATGTCCGTGTAAAGCTCGACGTCTAGCACTGTTGCAATTTCGCAACAACCGCCGCGTTTGCGCTCTCGCACCAGGCTAAACCGCGGCATCATGCTCGCGTTTTTTGTTAAGAAGATAGCACATGGTTGATCAAGGGGTTCCTGCCGATATCGCTGCAATGAGTTTCGAGGAAGCGCTCGCCGAGCTTGAACAGATCGTGCGGCGTCTCGAAGGCGGCCAAGTCAAGCTCGACGAGGCGATTTTGTCCTATGAGCGCGGAGCTCAGCTGAAGCGGCATTGTGAAAGAAAGTTGAACGAGGCGCAGCAAAGGGTCGATCGAATCGTTATTGGCCCAGAGGGCGCCATCAACGTGGAGCCCGCAAAATTTGAATGAGACGCTGTGGTCCGAAGCCATTGCTTTTCCGGAAGCCCTGGATACGGCGGCGAAGCTGACCGATGCCGCCTTGGAACGGCTGCTGGTCGTTCCCCCAGACCTGGAGGCGCGAGTTTACGACGCTATGCGCTACGCCGCTCTGGCGCCGGGGAAGAGGCTGCGGCCCTTCCTGGTGTTGGCCAGCGCCAATCTCTTCGGGGTGGCGCAGCGCTCTGCGCTGCAAGTCGCGTCCGCAATTGAGATGGTCCACGCCTACTCCCTCGTGCATGACGACTTGCCTGCGATGGACAATAGCGACCTCCGTCGGGGTCGCCTTACCTGCCACAAGCAGTTCGACGAGGCGACGGCCGTGCTTGCGGGAGACGGGCTCTTGACCGCCGCGTTCGAGGTATTGGCCAACCCTGATACTCACGGCGACCCCGCCGTGCGCTGCGAACTCGTCTCCGAACTCGCCGCCGCGGCCGGGGCGGCGGGCATGGTCGGGGGCCAGATGATCGATCTGCTGGCCGAGCGCCAGCGCTTGGACATCGGCGCAATTACCCGTCTGCAGCGGATGAAGACGGGCGCGTTGATCGCCTTTTCGTGCGAATCCGGAGCGATTCTGGCCAAGGCGCCCGGCGAACTCCGAATCGCGCTACGCGGCTACGCCCACGACCTGGGCCTCGCCTTTCAGATCGCCGACGATCTTCTTGATGTCGAAGGCTCGGCAGCAGAAATCGGCAAGCCGGTCGGCGCCGATATGGCGGCGGGAAAGGCCACGTTTGTTTCCATCCTTGGGGTGGAACGCGCGCGGGCGCAAGCCGAGCTATTGATCCGCCAGGCGGTGGCGCACCTTGATTTGTTCGAACAAAGAGCGGAACTTTTGCGAGAGGCGGCGCGATTCGTAATCGCCCGCCGCACGTGAGGAGCGCAGAATTGGATTCGAAACCGACACGCCCGATCTCTAATCGGACGCCGCTGCTCGATCAGGTCGATGTTCCCGCCGATTTGCGCAAGCTACCTGAAGCGGATCTGCGGCAGCTCGCCGACGAGTTGCGCGCCGAGCTGATCGACGCAGTCTCGATCACCGGTGGTCATTTCGGCGCTAGCCTCGGCGTCGTCGAGCTGACCGTGGCGCTGCACTATGTCTTCGATACGCCGCACGACCGGCTGATCTGGGACGTCGGCCATCAGGCCTACCCGCACAAGATTCTAACCGGCCGCCGCGACCGCATCCGCACCATTCGCCAGGGCGGCGGGCTTTCCGGTTTCACCAAGCGCTCGGAAAGCGAATACGACCCGTTCGGCGCCGCGCACGCCTCGACCTCGATCTCCTCCGCGCTCGGCATGGCGGTGGCCCGAGATTCTCGCGGCGAGCGTCGCAACGTCATCGCCGTGATCGGCGACAGCGCGATGAGCGGGGGAATGGCCTATGAGGCGATGAACAATGCCGGCGCAATGGATTCGCGGCTGATCGTCGTCCTCAACGACAACGACATGTCGATCGCGCCGGCCGTCGGCGCAATGAGCGCCTATTTGTCGCGCCTGCTCTCCTCAAAGTCCTTCATGTCGCTGCGCCATATCGCCAAGGAGGTGGTTCGCCATTTCCCGAAGCCGCTCGAGGACGCGGCTCGCCGTGCCGAAGAGTATGCCCGCGGCTTTGTCACCGGCGGAACGTTGTTCGAGGAACTCGGCTTCTACTATGTCGGCCCGATCGACGGTCACAACATCGATCACCTCCTGCCGGTCCTGAAAAACGTTCGCAACAGCGACGAGAGCGGGCCGGTCTTAGTC
>JBARIB010000322.1:0-14488 GCA_049799535.1 Allostellaceae bacterium
GCCCTGTATTGAACCAGCTCGCGCCAGCAACCATTGGAAAGACCGAGGACCAAAAGGTCGGCTGGAGCGACAATATCCAGTCGATCGACGCGAAGCTTGCGGAAAAAGCGAGCAAGAGGAGCCCGACCCCGCTGAGCCAGGATAGGCTCGGCGCGATCGGCGCGGCTCCCTCTCGCGGCGGCCACAGCGCAAAGGCGGCGAGCAGGTTCCACAGCACGATGTAGACCGCATAGCGCAACAGGAACGCGTTGGTATTGAGGTAAAAGATATTGCCGAGGCTGGGTGCCGGATGCGTCCAGCTATAGAGATCGTGCAGTCCGATGAAGGCCGGGATCCCGGCGAGCGCGGCGAGCGGCATCGTCGCGATCGCTGCATTCAGCGCCGGGCGGGCGGTCGCCATCCATTCTCCGCCCGTCAGGTCATGCACCAGAATGAGGGTCACTCCCGCGAGCGGCAGACCGAGCCAGAACAGAAAGCTGCAGACCCAGGCGCGGAAGAAGCCGGTCGCATCGATCACGACTCCGACGACACAACCGGCAGCGCCGAGAACGAGTGCGCACAGCGCGATCAGGTTCAGCCGGGTCCAGTGCCGGTCTGCGATCATTGCAGGGCCTGCCGCTCGTCGGGCGGCACATCGGCGATCTGCGCGTTGGCGCTCGCCTGCAAGGCTCGTATGTAGGCAACGATCGCCCAGCGATCGGCTGCATCTACCCGATCGGCATAGGAGTACATGGCGCCGTAGCCATTGGTGATGACGTCGTAGAAATGCTGGATCGGTGCCTTTTCCAGGCGTTCGATGTAATAGGAAGGCGGGGCCGGAAAACCGCGCTCCACGATCATGCCGTGGCCGTCCCCGAAGCGGCTGTGGCATGGTGCGCAGTATATGTCAAAGCGCTGCTGTCCGCGTTCGAGCAGAGCCATTGTGACCGGCGGCGGCCCAGGCGGCGATAGCGGCTCATCGCGGGCGACGATACCGGTGGGAGGCAGTGCCGGCCAATTCGCCCGCTCGCCGTAGGGCAATTCGAACGGCAACCGCTTCGGCTGATTGGCCATATTGTCACACGCCGCGGTGACGACGCTCAACCCGGCGACAGCGATGAGCGGCATCCACTTCACGCCGGCACCTCGGAGACGCGCTCGGCGCCGTAGCGTTCAAGGATCCGGCGGATGCGATGCGGCTCGAAGCTTGGGTCGCGTGCACCGACCCACAGAAGGAAGCGGTCGACCGAAGCCCGCTCGAACTCGGGTGCTTCAAATATCGGATCATAAAGATGTGGCAGCCGGCAGGCCGCCAGCAACCCAAAGAAACCGGCAGCAATGGCACAAAGCACGGTAAACTCGAATGTGCCCACGATAAACGCCGGCCAGCTGTTATACGGACGCCCGCCGACGTTGATCGGGTAATTCAGTGCTTCATCCCAATACTGGATGAAGTAGCCCCAAACCGCACCAAAGATGGCGCCAATGCCGATAACGAGCGGCAGCAAAGTGCGGCGGCCCGGACGTAGTACCTGGTCCAGTCCCTCCACAGGGTATGGAGTGTAGGCTTCGACCCTGCGAAATCCCATCGAGTGCAACTGCCGCGCCGCATTGGTGACCGCGTCGGCCGAAGCGAAACTCCCGACGAGGCCAGAGAGGCGGCGCTCGCTCATTGCGCGCCCTCTTTCACGATGATCTCGCGCACCTCGGAGATCGAGACGATCGGTAAGAAGCGCAACATGAGAAAAAACAGAGTGAGGAAAAGGCCGATCGAGCCTGCAAGGATCGCCCAGTCCCACAAAGTGGGGTAATAGGCACCCCACGAGGACGGCGTCCAATTGCGGGCGAGGTTGTGAATGACGATATCGAAGCGCTCGAGCCACATGCCGACAATGATGCCGAGGGAGATCAGGAAAATTAGGATTTCGCTGCGGCGCACGATCGGCAGCCACAGGAGCTGCGGTATGATGACATTAAGCGTGACCCTCGCCCAATAGGTGGGCGCGTACGTTCCGAGGACCGTATCCAAGAACGCCGTGCGATCGGCGATGTTGTTGCTGTAAATCGGCCCCCACGCTTCCCAAACGTAGGAGTAGCCGAGCATCACGCTGCCGACCAGCATGACCTTGCCCATCGCGTTGATGTGATAAGCCGTGATGATGTCCTGGAAGCCGTAAGCACGGCGGACCAACAGAGTCAGCATGATCACCAGCGCCAAGCCGGAGATGACTGCGCCAAAGAAGAAATAGGGCGGGAATTGCGTCGAATGCCAACCGGGGGTGAGCCCGCCGGCGAAATCGAGGCCGACAACGCTATGCACGGAGATGACCATCGGCGCCATGATCGCGCACATGATGAAATACACGGCCCGGTGATTTCGCCAGTGGCGTGCCGAGCCTCGCCAGCCGAGCGCCAGAATTCCGTAAAAGATCTGTGTTCGACGATGCTGCGCCAAGTCTCGCACCGTGGCGAGGTCGGGCAATAGCCCAACATAATAAAACATCACGGACATCAGAATGTAACAAAGCAGGCAGATGAAGTCCCACCACAACGGGCTGCGGACCTGCGGCCATACCCCCATGACGTTGGGATACGGGAACAGCCAATAGAAAAAACCGGGTCGGCCGAGGTGCAGGATCGGCATGATCCCGGCGCATGCCGCCGCGCTGAGCATCATCGTCTCAGCGATGCGGTTGGTAGCCGAGCGCCACGGTGAGCGGGTCAGATAAAACAGCGCCGAGACGATCGTGCCGCCGCTCGCCAGCGCAATCCACCATACATATTCGGCGATCGCGAGACCCCAGGCGACCGGGATATCGACGCCCCAGACACCGATGCCATTGATGAAGAGCCAGGCCACTGCGACGACGAGCGTTAGCAACAGCGCGAACGAGATGCCAAAACCGATCCACCACCACCGCGGGGTACGCGCCTGAAGCACCCGGCCAGCGACTTCTTCGCTGACCGAATGCAAATTGACGCCCGGCTCGATAACTGGCGCTTCGGCAGGCAAGTCGACGACGGTCACGCCTTCTCGCCTCCGAGCGCCGGATTGGGATTGCGGATCAGCGCGGTGTAGCTTGTACGAGGCCGCGTATTGAGGTCTTCGAGCAGCACGTAATCGAGTGGGCTTGCCTTGCGGTGGGCGACCGCGCTTTGCGGATCGTTGCGGTTACCGAAGATGATCGCCTGGGTTGGGCAGCTCTGTTGACAAGCGGTTTGGATCTCTCTATCGCGTATCGGGCGGTCTTCGCGATCGGCATCGATCTGCGTCATGCGGATGCGTTGAATGCAGTAGGTGCATTTTTCCATGACACCGCGGCCGCGCACGGTGACTTCCGGGTTCCACGATTCGGCCGGCCGGTCCTGTTGTGTCGCATAGTCGAAGAAATTGAAGCGCCGGACCTTGTAGGGGCAGTTGTTAGAACAAAACCGAGTACCGACGCAGCGGTTGTAGACCATCAGGTTGAGGCCCTCGTGGTCGTGAACCGTGGCGTGCACCGGACAGACGACCTCGCACGGGGCGTTCTCGCAGTGCATACACGGCATCGGCTCGAACGCGACGTCCGGGTTGTCGGGAGAGCCGGAATAATAGCGGTCGATCCGCAGCCAATGCATCACGCGCTCGTCGAGCACTAGATCCTTGCCGACGACCGGGATGTTGTTTTCCGCCTGGCAGGCAATGACGCAGGCCTGGCAACCGGTGCAGGAATTCAGATCGATCGCCATTGCCCAGGCCTGGCGCGGATGGCTGTAGCGGGGGTAGAGCGATTCGTCTTTTCGTTGCTGCTCGAGAAACAGCGGATTTTTCTGGTATTCGGCGAAAGTGCCTTCATGGATCAGATCGCGTCCGGCGACGCGGTCATGCCCTTGGGTTGTGGCGAGCCGCAGAGTGTCGCCGGTCTTGCTGAGGGTGATTTGCGCGAGCCAGGGCGTCTCCCGGCTGCGCAGCCGGTATGCATCAAAGCCGACATCGACCCCGAGCCCGCCAGCGCGCCGGCCAAAGCCGAGCGGCAAGGTGATGCAATCGGGCGCTTGCCCCGGCAAAACAAAGAACGGCGCGCGCAGATCGTGGCCATTGACGCCGATCGTCAGCACGTCCTCTGTCTTGATCCCGAGCCGCGCCGCGGTCGCCGGTGCAATTAGCGCGGCATTGTCCCAGGTGAGCCGCGTCAAGGGGCGCGGCATCTCCAATAACCAGGCATTGTCGGCAAACCGGCCATCCCAAACACCTGGGTCAGGACGAAACAGGGCCGTTATTGTGCCCTCCGAAGACGCTGGAGGCGACAAATGGGCCACCAGGTCTGGTTTTGGAGCGGCTGTAACCGTCTGGGCGGCGCTGTCCTTTACGACCCCGACCCGCAGGGATTCATGCCAGAAGTCCTCGAAATCGCCACGTTGCTGTTGCGCCTCCTGCTGCCAGTAGCCACGAAGAAGCGTGTAGTCGTCAGGGCTCGTACTGCCCTGCAGCACCGCCAAGAGCTCCTGCGCGGAATGGCCGCCGTAAAGCCTTCGTACCTGCGGCTGCTGGATCGTGATTGTCCCGTCAAAGGCTCGGGCATCGCTCCAGGTTTCATATTCGTGGGTTGCCGGGAGAAGCCAAGTGCTCGTCTCGGCTGTCTCGTCGGCATAAAGCGCAAGGCTGACCGAAAACGGCACCCGCTTCAGCGCTGTCGCGAATTCGAGATCGACGGGTGCAGTGTAGACGGGGTTGCTGTCCAGCGTAAGCAACGTATCGACCTTGCCTGCTGCCATCTCGGTGGTCAGCTCTTGTAAGGATTGATGCTGCCCCGATGATGTTACTGCAGCCGGCTCGATCAACCGGACCGTCGCGCCAAGAGCTCCGAGCGTGCCGTTAATCGCATGGGTGAGGAGGTGGATCTCGACCGGCTGCTCGCGGCCGGCATGAACGAGAGCGCGGCCATGGGCTTGCATCAGATCTTGTGCTGCGGCCTTCAGCCAGGCCGCGTCCTTGGCGTCCGGCTGGGCCCATTCCTGGGGTCCGGCGCCAACCGCACCGGCCAAGTAACGCATGGCTTGCAGCAGATCAGGCGGTCGCATCGGCAGACGATGATCGGCCTTCGCGCCGATCAGAGTCGGAGTGCTCTCGATGGCATAGACTCGGCTCATCCTGCCGCCGTTCTCATCTGGGCGGCGGCGCGCGGCGAAATGACGGGAATAGGCCAGCCACCCGGGCACGGCGGAAATCAAATCGCTCTCGACGGCAAAGATCACATCGGCCGAGCCAAGGTCGAAGACCTGCTCCACTGGGCGGCCGAAAGCCTGCGCCGAGGCTTCGAACTCGCCGTTGCGGTGCAGCGGCTCCCATTGGTGCCAGCGCATTGCCGGGAATTGCCGCTGCAAGGACGCAATTTGCGCAGCGAGCGAGGGGGAAGTGACCGTCCCGGTCAGCAGCCGCAGCCCCTCGCCGCCACGCGCGAGAAGCTGATCACGCCGCTCGTACAGCGCCGTAACAAAACCCTCCCAAGTATCGATCTGCCCTTTTCCAACGATCGACTGAGCGCGGCGCGGGTCATAGAGTGTCAGGATCGACGCCTGCATGATCGCGCTCGCAGCGCCAAGGCTCGCCGGATGATCGGGATTGCCCTCGACCTTGACTGGCCGCGCCATTTGGTGCGCGATCAGCACGCCAGTGGCGTAGCCGTCATTGGTCGTCGCTGTTGCGTAGTAGCGCGAACGGCCCGGCACGATCCCGGGCGGTTGCTCGACATAGGGAAGAAGCTGCCGCGGGTTTTCCTCGGGACCGCAGGCCGACAGCCCGCCCAGAGCCATCGATGCCGCCATGAGTTGTAGAAACCGGCGCCGATCAATGGCACCCAGCACGTCGCGGAAGCGCGGCACCTCGCGTTCGACAATCGCTGCAAATTCCGGCGTCTCAGCCAATTCTTCGAGGCTGCGCCAATAATTCCGGGCGCGGGTGCTCATCGATGGCACACGCCGCAATCGGACAGCGTTTCGGGATGGATGTGATACTCCGCCATCAGCTTTTCGCCGGAGGGAGTGTCGGCCGTGCGCTGCCAATGCGGGTTGAAGACCTGATCGCGTGGACGCAGATGCGGTGCCGGATCGCGATGGCACGAGAGGCACCAGCTCATATAAAGCGTCGATGCTTTCCAGGTCATCGGCATGTCACCGATCGGGCCATGACATTCGGTGCAGCCAACACCCTTTGCAATGTGGATGCTGTGGTCGAAATATACGTAATCCGGTAAGGTATAGACTTGGGTCCAGCGCAGCGGCTTGTTCTCGGCGAGGCTCTGTCGCACAGGCGCCAATATCTCGGCATTGGTCCAGATCTGTGAATGGCAGGTCATGCAGGTATGGGTCGGCGGGATACCAGCATTCTGCGAGATCTCGACTGTGGTGTGACAGTAGCGGCAATCGAGACCGAGACCGCTCACGTGGTGTTTGTGGCTAAACGGCACGGGCTGCGGCGGGATATATCTTTCCTCGGTATTGTAGCCCATCACCGGCACGACCCAGATGAGGATCAACACAAACGCGACACCGCCTGCTGCCGAGAGCAAGGCGATGGTCATGAACATGTTGGCTCTGGGGCCGAAGATCGCCACGACGTGCTCCGCGAGGCGACCTTATCAGCCGCCGCGGTTTAAACGTGAGACTCTGGCATTGGTTCCACCATTGCCCTTTGCTGCCGAGCCGCTGGTTTCGCACTGACAAGCATTGTCACAATCGAGCCTGCGATAGTCAGACCGATCGCGAGCAAGGCGCCGCGGTGCTCGGTTGCCCATAATTGGGGGCTCGTCTTTGCCGCCCGGCTATCAAAGCGGCCATGCGTGTCGAACTCCCCTGCAACCGGATCGAAGAGGTTGTCCGGCTGTCCGGGGTCAGCCGGCTCATTGGTCAACTGACCAGTATACCCGTTTTTCGCGAGATATCGATCGAGCAACCCTGGGATCAATTTGTTGGCGAGGATCGCTTTCACACTCGAGCGCCCAACCCAGACCTCGCGACGTCGCGAACGGGCAGCGAAGACAATGGCCTCGGCAGCAATTTCAGGCTGAAATATAGGCGCAACGGGCTGCGGCCGGCGGCTCATCTTGTTTCTTGCCCAGTCGAATTGCGGGGTGTTGAGCGCCGGCATCTGAACCATAACAAGATGCACATCGACGCCGTCATGCATCAGTTCTGTTCGCAGGCTGTCGGTGAACCCGCGGATCGCGAACTTGGCGCCGCAATAGGCTGACTGCAGAGGGATCGCCCGGTAGCTGAGAGCCGAGCCGACCTGGACGATCGTGCCGCGATTGCGCGGCCGCATTCGTTTTAAGGCCGCCATCGTACCGTAGACAAATCCAAGATACGTCACCTCGGTGGCGCGGCGAAATTCTTCGGGGGCAATGCGGTGAAAGGGTGCAAAGATCGTCGCCATCGCGCAATTGACCCAGATGTCGATCGGTCCGAAATGGTCCTCCACCCGCTCCGCCGCCGCCTCGACGGCGTCGGGATCGGCTACATCGAGAGGCAGCGCAAGCGCCTTGCCGCCGCCTCTCTCGACCTCCGCCGCAGCCGCATGCAATCCTTGAGTACCGCGCGCGATCAACCCGATCTGCGCTCCCAGTGCCGCAAAGGCATGCGCTGTGGCGCGCCCTACCCCAGCCGACGCGCCGGTTATAACGACTGTTTCGGCCATCGTGACTTCCTCTAAGAAGGGGCGCGGCGTTTCGATCAGATGCCGCGCGGCCAGAAATTGGAGAGCTGAAGCACCGCACGGGCATATTCAGCATGCGAAAAGATCATTGGGATGTTGCCGAGCAGCTCCCCGGAGCGACTATCGGCCTCCTCGGCGAAAAGACCCGGCTCGCCGCTCAACTGTTCGACGCGGCGCAACATCGCTTCGGCATCGTCGTTCCGCTCCATCAGCGCGTAGACCGCGGCCAGCCAGAAGCAACACGGCAGAAAGGCGCCCTCGAACTGCCCCAAAGGCAAATCGCCTTGCTCTGGTTGGAAACGGTATACGAGCCCATCGATCATCAGATGCTCCTCGATCCGCTCCACCGTAGCGACCACGCGCGGGTGGGTCGGCTCGAGCAATCCCATCAATGGGATCAGCAGTGTCGAGGCATCGAGCGTATCTGCGTCATAGTGCTGGCGGAACGACTGCAATTCTCTACTCCATCCCTGCTCCATGACCTCAGCGTGGATCTCCATCATCGCCGCCCGCCATCCTTGTAAATCGCCATTGTCACCGGTGCGGTCAGCGAATTCGAGGGCGCGCTTCAAGGTTGTCCAGCTCATCACCTTGCTGCTGACGAAATGTCGTTGCTCGTCCCGTTCCCAAATACCGTTGCTAGGCTTGCGCCAGTGCTCAGCGACATAGTCGGCGATCCGGCTGACCAACCGCCAATATTCTGGCGCCCAGCGCCCGCCCTGGCGCAGATAGACGACGGCGCAATCGGCGAGATAGCCGAAACAGTCGATCTGGCGTTGGCGATAGGCATGATTGCCGAACTGGACTGGGCGTGACCCGCGATATCCGGCGAGCTCGTCCCGCGTGTGCTGTTCGATATCGGTGCCACCGTCCACCCGGTATAGTACCTGGAGCGGCATTTCAGTGGACGAGTCGAGTCGGGCTAGCCAGCTCAAATATCGCTCCGCGCTTTCGACGTTGCCCAAAACGGAAAGGGTTGCGATCGCCATCGACGCATCGCGTATCCAGGCGTATCGGTAGTCGTAATTGCGGTCCCCGCCGACCCGCTCGGGAAGAGAGCTCGTGACCGACGCGACGAGCGCACCGGTCCGAGCATAAGAAAGCAGCTCGATTGCGAGCGCCGAGCGGACGACGCGGCCTCTGCGCGGACCTCGATAGGTATAGCGGTCGCTCCAATCCCGCCAATAAAGCGAAGTCGCGTGCAACGCTTGGTTAGCCGCCCTTATGTTCCACGCGGTCGGGCTCTCGGCCAGCCCCAGGACCGCCCAGAATTCGCCCTCCGCGGCCAGGGTAAAGCCACCGACAACGCCGGCATCGGTCGGCTCGACGGGGTGTGAGGTCCATAGCGCGAGAGCGAGACCCGCGGCCTTCAGCTCCACACCACCAGGCACCGACGAGACGGAGAAGTCGGAGTCGAAATCGTAACGCGGGATCAGCCGCATTGCACAAGCAACCAAACCGCGCCGGCAGCGAAGCCGGCGCATTAATAGGCGCTTGCACTTCCCGTTGACGGGACGCGCATCAGGTGGCCAGAGCATCGCATCCGTCAGCTCGAGCTCGCTATCGTCATTCTTCCAGGTCGTTACCAGCACGTTGTTGTCTTCGGCATAGCGTTGACGGCCTGCTACGCCGCTCGCCGGTCCCAACGCCCAGTACCCGCCTCGCTCCGCATCGATGAGGCAGCCGAATACGGGGATACCGTCGAAATTCGGTAAACAAAGCCACTGGATGCTCCCAGCCGAGCTGATGACTGCAGCGGTCCGACGGTCGCCGACTACCCCCAGCTGGGCAAGCGACGGATAGTGTTTCCCAATACCGGCATCAGCGGTTGCACCGGCGGCGTGCTGGGTGCGCTGCTTGGGCGGGGTTGCCACCCGAGCCGTTTTCACCTCTGCCATTGTCTCGACGACGGTTTACTGCGCTGCGGTTTATCGAGCCCGACAGGCTCTTCAACGATTGAATAACACCAGCCATCATGAATTGTTCCAGGAGAGCCTGGTGCTGGTGCGAAAGCCATGGCCCGTAAAGGTTGTGACGTCTCGGTCCTCCCCCGGGAGCGCACCGGCTTCATACAAAAATTAGGTCCCTATGTCCGAATTGGGTCAAGGGCGGCTGTCAGCCTGAGGTTGATGGTGCGGCCGGTTTGCCCTCAGCTCCGGAAATGCCCTGTGTGCCCAGGCGGTTACGCTTGGTGCCAAGAGCCGACATCCGAAGAGACCTACGCGGCCCAGAACCCAGCCGCCTACAGCGTCGGTCAGGTTCAGGAGGAGTTCGGCTCGCGGGCGGAAAGTCCGTCATCCTCATGCTAAAGCCCAAACGCCCTAATTGTTAAATTTGAGGCTGCAATACAACGTCATGTTCGTGGCCCCTACCATGCGACGGTCGCGAACCCCAATAGGCTCGGCTACCGCTATGACATCGCGTACCTGTCAGCACGGAGGCGGGCCGTAATGCGGAGGCGGACGACCGTAATACCATAACCGTATTCTGCCACCGCGCCTGCACTCGCTGCGCTATACCCATAAGAACCCGTCGGGCCGGATGACGCGGGCAACCGTCGACGGCGTGAAGGGCATTGAAATAGCGACCCGAGCGCTCAGACGGCGATCACGTTGAGCTCCTTGCCGGCATGCTCGGGGACGGTAAACCACACGCCCACGGCCATCGCGACCATGAATAGCGGTATAGTCAGGAAAGCCACCGCAAAGGATCCCGTTGCCTGTTGCAGAGCGACGGTTGCGAACGGCCACAACACAAATCCGACAAAGAAGCCGATGAACCATACGACCCCATTGGCCACACCACGAATGCGGGTAGGAAAAACCTCGGCGGTGAGCGTCGTGCTCGGGCCCCAGAATCCCAGGAAGCCGAAGCTCCAGGCGAGGCCGAAGATCCAGAGCCAGAGGTTGCTCGCCGCATAGACCCAGAGGGTCATGAAGACTGCGCCCCAGATGAGCAGCGCGATGAAGCCGACGCGCCGGCCGATCTTATCGGAAAGCCAGCCGGCGACGCAGAGCCCGAAAAAGCCGACGAGGCCCCAGAAAACGTAGAAAGTGCTGTACTCCGCCGTCGACCAATGCTTCTCGGTGGAGAGGTAGAGCGGCATCCACGCCCCGACTGTGCCATAGATGCAGCAGCTGCAGCAGGCGACGAAGATCGCGACCAACGTGGCCGGCAGCACATCCGGCATAAAGACCTGCCGGATGCCAACCTTGTCGGCCTTGGTGTGCCAGGCCCGGTCCTCGGCGCTCAGTGTGCCCCCGGCGGCGAGCGTGTGGGCGATGCGCCGCTTCCTATCCTGAGCGCGTACCCAGTAGGGGGATTCGGGGCAGGTCGCGCGGACGTAGATTGCGAACAGAGCGATCACGCCCGGCACCATCACAGCCGTGCGCCATCCCCAGGTGCCGGCGACGAGACCGGCAATCGCGCCGGCGAAGGAGGCGCCGAAGCACCAGGTGGCGCGATTGATGCTGATCACCCGGCCGCGCAGATGCGCGGGCCAGGTTTCGGCGACGAGCATCGATCCCAGCGACCATTCGCCGTTGAGCGCAAACGTGATGAGCGCGCGTGCCGCGACAAAGACCGCGAAGCTTGGCGCCAGCGCCACGATCGGCATCATCAGCGAGAACATCGCGATGTTGACCGTGAGCAAGGTGCGACGGCCGACCCGGTCGGAAAGCCATGGCCAGAAATAAAGCCCGGTGATGCCGAGCGTGAGCCAGATCTGGAAACCGGTCCGGAAGGTCGGGATGTCGAGAGCGAACTCCTTAATGATGAGCGGCGAGACGAGCTGAAAGATCACCCCGTCCATGCCGTCGAAGCCCCACCCCAGGCCGTTGGCGAGGGCGATGTGCCAATGCGTCCGGGTGAGCTTCGAGCCCTCCGCAACAGCCCGGTAATTGGCATATTCCAGATGCCTCTGCTCGAGCGGGCCGGGCGCTTCGCCCGCGAAGAGGCCCACCTCTGCCACATCAATCGCCTCGCTGGCCATTCGGCACTCTCCGGAAATGCCGCCAAGTAGAGCGGCGCGCGTTTCCTGTTATCCCCGGGATCAGGCGCTTGCCGGCAGGTTGCGCGCAGGGCGAAGACTGCCCAACCTTCAAGTCTCTTTTCTCGCACGCTGCCGCAGCGAAATCTTCAACGGTCGATTCGAAATTTGATGTTTTCCACCCGGGACTAGAGTTCTAATCCACCCTCCTCCAGCGGCGAGTCAAGCGAACTCGGAGCCGCGATTACGGCAAACTGTCATATTACCGGGTAGCAGAGCGTGGCGGTCGCCTTCGTCCCCCACGCGCGACCGGCGAAGGTCAGAATGGACGGCCCGGACTACGTGGTGCCGGCGAGGAGTCGGTTAATCCAATGACGAGACCTACGATCCAGACCAGCTTTCTGGTCATCGGGTCTGTCATCTGCGATGCCCAGGTCTACTGGCCGAGACGAGCAAGGGCTTGGCGCAACGGCGCGCTCGAGACCTGGAGCATCCCTTCGAATGATCGGTCGAGCTCGAGGATGAGAAAGACCGCGCCGGCAACGGACAGCGCGGATACCAATAAGGCAGCGGTGACAGTCGTGTTGGCGGGCGCGAAAAGTCCAAAACTGACAAAGATTATAGTCAGCCAGAAAACTAGCACGATCAAGAAAGGCAACGGAATGGAACTACGAGCCTGCTCGAGTAGCAGAAAGCGTGTGTGTCCCAGGCCAATCGTCATCGTCAACGCCTGGGTCTGCAGCGAGCGTTGAGATTCGGTCTGCGGCGAGAGTTCCTCGATTTTGTCGTAGAGCGCTTCGACGGGCGAGGCTGCTAGATTAAAGCCCGTGGCTTGGGCGCTATTCGAGGTCCAAAGTCGCTCGATGCCTGCAGTGACCGAGCGGCGGAGTAGCGCGCGGGTATCCTTTGCTTCCGGCCCGTAATGGGCCAATACGCGGTCGAGCAGGACAATATCGGTGGACATCTGGACGAGTTCGTTGCTACGCGTGTCATAGGCACTCTTTGCCGTGGAGATGAGCAAGCTAAGGACCAGCGCGCCCATTGTGGCAACCAGCGCGATCGCCACCTTGACGACGTCCTTTGTATCCCCACTCAAATGGTGCTCGGGCAGCGCGGAGCGAAGGAACACGCCGAGCATGGCACCTCCAAACAAACACGCAAACACGATCCAGGCAATTGCCATCGAGCTCACAAGTCATCTCCCGCTGCCTTCTTGCGGTGGAACCTAGGCTTCTCGGCCGTCCGGTTGAGATGCGGGTCCCTCAGCTCGACAACGGCCTCGCGGACCGAAGCACTATCCTTGCAGGACCAGAAGGCAGGCACCCAGATCCGAGGAAATCGAGGCCATCGGTCGTCAGCGGAACAAGTCCCGAACCCCAGCGCAGGGCTTATTCGTGCTGAAAGACGGCCGCTCTGCCGCCTTCCAGAAAAGTGTTTGCATCGAGGCGTCCAAAGATTTCGATCAGCGGCGCCACAAGCCCGGTCCATCCGGTCTGATGACTGGCGCCAATACCGGCGCCGTTGTCGCCGTGAAAATACTCATAAAACAGCAAGCAATCGCGCCAATAAGGATCGCTCTGAAACTTCTCGGCTCCGCCGAACACCGGCCGCCGGCCGACTTGATCGCGTAGGAAGATCCGAGTCAGCCGGTTGGCGATTTCCCGTGCGACCTCGAAGAGGTTCATCAAGTTGCCCGAGCCCGTCGGGCACTCGATCTTGAAGTTGTCTCCGTAATACAGGTAGTACTGCAGCAGAGCTCGAATGAGCAATGCGTTGACAGGCATCCAGATCGGCCCGCGCCAGTTCGAGTTGCCGCCGAACATCCCGGTGTCCGACTCCGCCGGGAGGTAGTTCACCCGGTATTCCTGGCCCTGCACCGAGAATACATAGGGATGGTCGGCGTGATAGCGGGACAATGCCCGGATCCCGTAGGGGCTGAGGAACTCGCGCTCATCGAGCATTCGGGAAAGGATCCGGCGCAGCCGGCTCTCGTTGACCAGAGCAAGAATGCCGCGGTCAGCCACGCCAAATTGCCCCGGCCCGGTCGCATGGATCGACTCGAGCAGCTCCGGCATCCGGCGGAAGCGCTCGTACGTCCGCGCCGTCAGTGTCGGAACCCGCTCGCGCTGCCACTTTTCGACGACCGTGGTCGCGCAGAGCGGCAGGAGACCGACCATCGAGCGAACCTTGAGCCGGGTGGCGCTGCCGTCGGGGAGGCGAAGGACGTCGTAGTAAAAACCGTCCTCCTCATCCCACATGCCATCCGGACCGATGCCGTTCATGGCGCGGGCGATCAGCAGGAACTGGGCCGCGAAATTCGTCGCCAGATCTTCATAGGCCGGCTGGTGCGCCGCCAGTTCGACAGCCATCTCGAGCATGTTCTGCGAAAAGAGGGCGACCCACGCGGTGCCATCGGCCTGCTCGAGATAGCCGCCAGTCGGCAACGGCGCGCTGCGGTCGAATACCCCGATATTGTCGAGCCCGAGAAACCCGCCTTCGAACAGGTTGCGGCCGAAGCGGTCCTTGCGGTTCACCCACCAGCCGAAATTCGCAGTCAGCTTGCCGAACATCCGCGTCAGGAATTCGAGATCGGTCTTGCCCCGCAACGCCTGCTCGGTCCGGTAGAGAAAGATCGTCGCCCAGCCATGCACCGGCGGATTGACGTCGCTGAAGTTCCATTCATAGGCCGGGATCTGACCGGTCGGGTGCAGGTAAAGCCCGGCCACCAACAGGTCGAGCTGCTGCTTGGCGAAATCGACGTCGACGGTGGCGAGGGCAATCGTGTGAAAGGCGAGGTCCCAGGCGGCGAACCACGGATATTCCCATTTGTC
>JBARIB010000323.1:0-20995 GCA_049799535.1 Allostellaceae bacterium
GCGTAATTCATCCCACAAAGGTGTGGATTAAAGATGACCCCGCCCAGCAGTTAATGTTTAATAAGAATCAGGGTAATCGTTGGCGCTGGAAGGTGATGGTTGGTTTAGCCCTCCCGACCTTCGCCGGCTGTGAAGACGCGCTGGTGTATACCGCTCCTGGCGCAAAGCTCCTAACGGCGGCCGAGATGGATCAAATAACCGTCGGCTCAGCCGCCGCCACAGTGGACGCGGCAGCGGGGGCGCTCCCGCCCGGCAGCGCAGCCGCCTTGACGAGCACTTCAACCATATCGCTGGGCAACGCTTCACCTGGTTATCTCGGCTCTAATTTCAGCAATTCGCAGCTTGCGGCGATTGCCACCAGCGGCCAGTCGGCTGGAGTCTCGGGCACGAGCCACACCTTTGTCTCCAGCAGCAACGGCGGCGCCTGGATCGACGCCACAGGAGCGGCAACCGCTACCGGAGGCCAAACGAACCAGGCTCAATTGGGAATGCAATTCTACGGGGTCAGCACGGCACGTGCCGATCTTGTCTTCGGCCTCGCTGCGGCGAATGCCTGCTGTGCACCTGACCTCGGAGCCGAGGTCAAGGCTAGCGGCGGCGCGGGCGGCCCGTACTCGATCGAAATTCAGGGCTATCCGGTGTCCGATACACCCGGTTCCGTCCAAAGCCGGGTGGATATCGCGGTGGCTTCCTCCGCGCTGCCGATTGTCGATCCAGGGCAAACAATGGGACTGCCGATCGCTCGTGGGTCTCCAAAGTATTGATGCTAGAGGCTCATCCGAGGTGGTGAGACGGCGAACGTTTCACTCCAAAAATGATTTAGATAGAGAGAATCTTCGTTGGCTAGCTGCGCAATTGTCCGCCGGTCGCCCGTTCAATCTGCGTGATCAGGCGTTTTGAGAAGCCTTCGATGTCGGCATCGGTCAGCGAGCGCTCCTGCGGCTGCAACACTACAGTGATGGCGAGTGACTTTTTGCCTGCGGGAAGACCTGCCCCTTCGTAGACATCGAACAGGCGGATTTCCGAGACCAGCTTGCGGTCGACGACGCGGGCGGCGCGCAGCATGCTCTCGGCCGGGAGGTCGTGATCGACGACAAATGCGAAATCGCGCTCGATCGGTTGGAATACCGAGACGCGGAGCGGCGGCCTCGCGCGCATGGCGCGCGACGCGGGCACCGCATCGAGAAAGACCTCGAAACCGGCGATCGGCGGCCGAGCATCGAGGGCGCCGATCACTGCCGGATGCAGTTCGCCAAACGCGCCCAGCACCGACGGGCCAAGCCGTAGCGTTCCCGCACGGCCGGGGTGGTACCAGGTGGGCGGGTCAGCCGTGACCTGGATGTTCTCCGCGGGAGCGCCCATCGCAGCCAGCGCGGCGAGGGCGTCGCCCTTCACGTCGTACAGATCGACCTCGCGCATCGCGGTCCGCCAGTGCTTCGGTCCGGTATGCCCGGCGCGCACTCCGCCAGCGACTGAAATCTGTCCGGCAGGCGTGTCGTCCCGATACAATGGCCCGATCTCGAAAAGTGCCGCATCGCCAAGCCCACGATCGCCGTTGCGGCGCGCTGCCACGGCAAGCCCCGGCAGCAAGGATGGCCGCATCGTGTCGAGATCGGTGCTGATCGGATTGACGAGCCGCAGCTCCGGCTTGACGCCGCCGAATAGCTCGGCTTCGCGTGCCGCGATGAAGGAAAAAGTCACTGCTTCGATCAGTCCCCGCGCTGCCAACGTGCGCCTGACGAGTTCGGCCCGGCGCTGCGCTGGCGCGAGCGCCGGACGTGGCAGCGGGGCCTCTCTTTCGAGCGGCACCGCCGGGATCTCGTCGTATCCCTTGATCCGCAGCACTTCCTCGACGAGGTCGGCCTCGCCGAAGATGTCTGCGCGCCACGAGGGCGGCTCGACCGACAGGTCGCCACCCGCCAGGGTGTCGACCGCACAGCCGAGCGCCGTCAGGATCGCAGCACTCTCCTGATACGGCACATGGAGACCCCCGAGGCTCGCTGGGCGCTCGGCGCGTAAGATATAGCGGCGCCGCCAATCGGGCACCGCACCGGCGGAGACGACCTCCGAAGGCTCCCCACCGCAAAGCTCGAGCATCAACCGGGTCGCGATCTCCAGCCCGTCCTCGACAAAAGCCGGATCGAGGCCGCGCTCAAAACGATAACGGGCATCGCTGACGATATTGAGCTTGCGACCGGTGGCGGACGTGCGTATCGGGTCGAACAACGCCGCCTCGACAAAAACCTCTGAGGTGGCTTCGGTGCAGCCCGTCGCCTCGCCGCCGATCACGCCGCCAAGGCTTTGCACGCCAGCCGCATCGGCGATCACGGTCATCTCCGGATCGAGCGCGTAATCCTGTCCGTTGAGCGCACGCAATGTCTCGCCGACGCGTGCCAATCGTACTGAGAGATTGCCTGCTAGCCGGGCTGCATCAAAAACATGCAGCGGCCGATTGAGGTCGAAGGTGAGGAAATTGGTGGCGTCGACAAGGGCGGAGATCGGTCGCAAGCCGATCGCCTCGAGCCTCTTTTGCAGCCGCGCGGGGCTGGGGCCATTGCGCAGGCCGCGAATATGTCGCCCGAGGAAGAGCGGGCAGGCGGAATGGTTCTCGATATGGACACGAATCGAAGAGCGGAAGCGCCCAGTGACTGCCTCTGTAACAAGCGGCTTCAAACCGCCGAGCCCGGCGGCGGCGAGATCCCGGGCGACGCCTCGGACGCCGAGACAGTCAGCGCGGTTCGGCGTCACCTTTATGTCGAGCACGATATCGCCGAGCCCCGCGAAGCTCGCATATGGCGCGCCAAGCGGCGCGTTGTCGGGCAGCTCGATGATCCCTTCGTGGTCGTCGCCGAGCCCCAGCTCATAGGCCGAGCACAACATACCTCGCGAGGCGACGCCGCGGATCACGGACTCCTTCAACATCGCGCCCGTGCGCGGGATGATCGTGCCGGGTGGCGCGAAGACGCCCTTCATCCCGGCCCGGGCATTGGGCGCCCCACAGACGACCTGAGAGTGTCCTTTGCCGGTATCGACAACGCAGACCTTGAGTCGGTCGGCGTTCGGATGGCGCTCCGCAGAAATGACGAAAGCCACCGTGAAGGGCTCGAGACCGGCCGCCCGGTTCTCCACCCCCTCGACATCATGGCCAAGCATGACGAGCCGGTTGATTATCTCGGCGAGCGGGGCGTCGGTTTCGAGATGGGTTTTGAGCCATGCGAGGGTCGTCTTCATGCCGCGCTTCCTCCCGCAAGCGGACCGCGCACGAGCGACGGAAGGTCGAGAGGCAGAAACCCGTAATGCCGCAACCAGCGTAGATCGGATTCGTAGAAAGTCCTCAAATCGGGAATGCCATATTTCAACATCGCGATCCGCTCGATCCCCATGCCGAACGCAAAACCCTGATATTCGGACGGATCGATACTGCAATTCGTGAGTACCTGCGGGTGGACCATGCCGCTGCCGAGGATTTCCAGCCAGTCACCGCCGGCGCCGATCCTGAGCTCGCCGCCGGCGCGCGAGCAGCCGATATCGACCTCTGCCGAGGGCTCGGTGAACGGGAAATAGCTCGGGCGGAAGCGGACCGGCAGGTCATCGACCCCAAAAAAGGCGCGGCAAAACTCGATCAGGCACCCCTTGAGGTGCCCCATATGAGTCGTCCGGTCGATGACCAGCCCCTCCACCTGATGAAACATCGGTGAATGCGTCGCGTCATGGTCGCAGCGGAACGTCCGCCCGGGCACGATGATGCGAATCGGCGGCCTTTGCGCCAGCATCGTGCGGATCTGCACTGGCGATGTGTGCGTGCGCAAGACCGGCCGCGTGCCGTCAGGCCGCCCCGGCAGATAAAAGGTGTCGTGTTCCTGCCGCGCCGGGTGATCTGGCGGAATATTAAGCGCCGTGAAATTGTAGAAATCTTCCTCGATGTGCGGGCCTTCCGCGACGGCAAAGCCCATCTCGCCGAAGATAGCGACGATCTCGTCGACCGTTTGGCTGATCGGGTGAATCCTGCCGTTGCCGGAGAACGCTACGGGGAGTGTGACATCGGCGCGCTCTGTGGCGATGCGCTCATCGAGCGCGGCGCGGCCGAGCCGCGCTGCCGCTTCGCCGAGCGCGGCGGCTATTCGGTCTTTCGCGGCATTCAGCGCGGCGCCAGCGCGACGCCGTTCTTCGGGATCGAGGGAGCCCAGCTCTCGCATTGCCAAAGTCAGCGACCCCGCCCGTCCGAGCACCTTGACGCGGATCTCTTCCAGGGCCTGGGACGACCGCGCCGCGGCGATTTCGTCGAGTATTGCGTCACTGGAGGGGTCGAAACTGGGCATTCCATCAATCCAAACAAAAAGGGGCCGGCGGATTCGGCCCCTGTTCACGATCACCGGTCACCCGGACACCGGTCAGCCGGCAAATCCGTTTACACTGAGGGCCTCAGCGATCAGGCCCGATACTAAATTGGCCGGAGCACCAAAAGCTCATTAGGCGGCCGCCGCGGCCGGAGGTGCCGCCGCCAGCGCATTGCGTGCCGTTGCGGCGATCGCCTGGAACGCCTCGGGCTCGCGGATCGCGAGGTCCGACAGAACCTTGCGGTCGAGCTCGAGCCCGGCCAGCTTGATGCCATGCATGAATTGCGAATAGGTCAGACCGTGCTCACGCGCGCCCGCGTTAATGCGTTGGATCCACAAAGCACGAAACTCGCGCTTGCGGTTACGTCGGTCGCGATATGCATACTGCAGCGCCTTCTCGACCCGCTCGATCGCGACTCGGTAGGTGGTACTGCTGCGGCCGCGATAACCCTTGGCGAGCCGGAGGATCTTTTTGTGCCGAGCGTGGGTCGTGACCCCGCGTTTGACGCGCGCCATACCTAGCCCCGCAAATAAGGCATGTAGGTCAATACAAGAGTGGCGTCACCCTTCTCCAAAGTCGTCGTGCCTCGCCGCAGGCGCTTGCCCTGTTTCGACTTGTTGATCAACAGGTGGCGCTTATAGCCCCAGTTGCGCTTGACCTTGCCGCTGGCGGTGCGGCCGAACCGCTTTTTCGCACCGCTCTTCGTCTTGAGCTTGGGCATTTCGTGGTTCCAATAGTAACTTCAGGCAGCACAACATGCCCCATGCGCTCGCTGCCGGTTTGAGCCGCGCTATATAACTATCCCGCGCCCCGAAAGCAAGGCGAAGCCTCAAGTCGCAGGCCAGGTGAGCCGTCCCCGCACGATCGCGCGAAGCAGCACAGATTGCAGTGCGACTGCAGCCAGCTTCGCACCGACGTCACCGACCAAAAACGAACCAAACCCAAATCCGAGGCCTCGTAGCCGACCACAAACACAAGTGCTGACAGAAAATTGCTGGAGGGATGCCAGAGCGCCCGTCTCATTCCCGGCGCCCTCTTTTATCGACCCGGTCCGTCAGGACGATTAGCGCTGTCCAAAAACCGGCATCGCCCTGTTTTATTTCGGCGACATCACCATCGTCATTTGGCGGCCTTCCATTCGCGGCATTTGCTCGACTTTGGCGATTTCGTCGAGATCATCCCTGACCCGCATCAAAACATCCATGCCCAATTCCTGGTGCGCCAGCTCGCGCCCGCGGAATCGCATAGTGACTTTGACCTTATCACCCTCCTCAATAAATTTTACCATGCTACGCCGTTTTACCTCGTAATCATGATCATCAATACTGGGGCGCAGTTTAATTTCTTTAACCTCGATGATTTTTTGTTTTTTACGGGCCTCGTTCTTTTTCTTTTGTTCTTCATATTTGTACTTACCAAAATCAAGGATTTTGCAGACGGGCGGATCGGCGTTTGGCGCTATCTCGACAAGATCCAGTCCGGCGCTTGCCGCCATGGTAAGCGCTTCGTTTCGCCCTACTATCCCCACCATGTTGCCCCGCTCATCTACGAGGCGGACGCGCGGAACGCCAATCTCATCGTTGATTCTGGGTCCTTCACGGGTGGGAACGAAATTCAAGGGTGGTCTAGCTATGTACAATCTCCTCTTTGAAAGTTAACAGGATCCCTCCACGACAACCGTATGCTGGTCAGCACGATGACGGAATCGCCGCTTCGATCTTCAATCTAGCGACGGCTTCGCCGAGCGCAAGGGCTTCCTGATCCTGTTGCCCCAACCGCCGCAATACAACCGACCGGTTCGCCTTCTCGCGTCGGCCGACGACCAGCATGACGGGCACCTTCGCGAGGCTGTGCTCGCGCACTTTGTGGGCGATCTTTTCATTACTTGTATCGAGTTCAACCCTAAGCCCTACGGCGGCGCACTCCTGCGCGACCTCCGCGGCATAGTTAGCCTCTTCCGAAGTAATCGTCGCCACTATGATTTGTAGCGGCGCCAGCCACAGCGGAAAGCGGCCGGCATAATGCTCGATCAGCACGCCGATGAACCGCTCGACGGAGCCGAAGATTGCCCGGTGCAGCATCGCCGGGCGGTGTCGTGCACCGTCTTCGCCGACATAAGTCGCGTCCAGCCGATCGGGCAATACAAAGTCGAGCTGCAAGGTGCCGCACTGCCAATCGCGGCCGAGAGCGTCCCGCAGCACGAATTCGAGCTTTGGGCCGTAAAACGCGCCCTCGCCGGGATTGAGCGTATAGGCCAAACCTGCGGCCTCGACGGCCTCACGCAAGGCTGCTTCGGCGCGGTCCCATACCTCGTCCGAGCCGGCCCGCACCGGCGGCCGATCGGCGAATTTGATCGCAACCTCTTCGAACCCGAAATCCCGGTAAACCGAAAGCAGCAGTTCGCAAAAGGCGATCGATTCCGAGGTGACCTGATCCTCGGTGCAAAAAATATGAGCGTCGTCCTGGGTAAAGGCACGCACGCGCATAATACCGTGCAACGCCCCGGACGGTTCGTTGCGGTGGCAACTGCCGAACTCGGCCAATCGCAGCGGTAGTTCGCGATAGCTGCGCAGCCGGTTGCGGAAGATCAGTACATGACCCGGGCAGTTCATTGGCTTCAGAGCCAGAACCTTGTCGTCGCGGCTCTCGGCGATGAACATGTTGTCGCGAAATTTCTCCCAGTGACCGGAGGCTTCCCACAAACTGCGGTCGAGCAATTGCGGGCCTTTTACCTCGAGATAACCGGCGGCCTCTAGCCGCATACGAAGATAATTTTCGATGATGCGATAGAGCTTCCAGCCCTTTGGGTGCCAGAAGACACTTCCGACCGCCTCTTCGCCGATATGGAATAAGTCGAGCTCGCGCCCGAGTCGACGGTGGTCGCGGCGTTCTGCTTCTTCTAACCTGAATAGATATTGGTCGAGTTGCTTCTGGCTTGCCCAGGCGGTGCCATAGATACGCTGTAGCTGGGCATTGCGCGGATCGCCCCGCCAATAGGCGCCTGCAACGTTCATCAGCTTGAAGGCCTGGCCAAGATACCCGGTGGAAGGCAGGTGCGGTCCGACGCAGAGATCCACAAAACCGCCTTGGCGATACAGGCTGATCTCTTCCCCTTGTGGGATTTCGCCCATGTATTCCGCCTTGTACCTCTCGCCAATGTTGCGAAAAAATGCGACAGCCGCGTCGCGCTCCCACACTTCTCGCGTGATCTTCTCGTCCCGCCGTACGATCTCGCGCATGCGCGCCTCGACCTTTTCGAGATCATCGGGCGTGAACGGCTCTGCACGAGCGAAATCATAATAGAAGCCGGTCTCGGTCGCCGGCCCGAAGGTAACTTGAGTCTCTGGATAGAGCTCTTTGACCGCCTCGGCCATGACATGCGCGGCGTCGTGGCGCAGGATCTGCCAGCCCTCTGCCGTGTCGCGAGTAATGATGGCAATTGCCGCATCGCGCTCGACGAGGCAGGCCAGGTCATGCGGTGCGCCGTCTACCCGCATCGCGATTGCGGCCTTGGCGAGCCCCGGCCCGATCGCAGCCGCGATTTCGGCGCCGGTGACCGGTCCGGCGAATTCGAGGCATTTGCCATCCGGCAAGGTTACGACGATCGGCGCCGGGTGCGCCGGCCCAGAGAAGTGATGTTGCATCGGTTCCTTGGCAGAACTCGGCGACCGGCGGCTTAGCTGAAGCTAACGGCCTGGACCCTGATGTCACCCGCGAGCGAACGAATCTCGAGTGCCAGGGCGCGCCCCCGTCTGGCGCCGCAAGTCGCGGGTCACGCCGTCTGCTTGTCAGCCTCCACGAGCGCAGCTGGTTCCTCGTTAGCGGCGATTGCGGCAAGCTCACGGTCGCGCTCCGCCGCCACCTCTCGCAGCCGGGCGACAACGCTGCCGGTACCTGCCGGGATCAACCGGCCGACGATCACATTCTCCTTTAGACCCATCAGCGCGTCGATCCGCCCTGAGACCGCCGCCTCTGTGAGGACACGCGTCGTCTCCTGGAACGAAGCGGCCGAGATGAACGAGTTGGTCTGCAAGCTAGCCTTGGTGATGCCTTGCAGCACCGGACGCGCTTCGGCAACTTGCAACCCCTCTCTTTCCGCCTTGGCGTTTTCCAGCTCAAACTCGGAGCGGTCAACCTGCTCGCCGGCAAGAAACGTGGTCTCGCCGGGGTCCGAGATCTCCACCTTCTGCAGCATCTGTCGGACAATCACTTCGATATGCTTGTCGTTGATACGAACGCCTTGCAGCCGATAGACCTCTTGGATCTCGTTAATCAGGTAGCTCGCCAGCTCTTCGACACCGAGGATCCGCAAGATGTCGTGTGGAACGCGATTGCCATCCATCAGCAAATCGCCTGTTTGGATGTAATCCCCTTCCTGCACGCTGATGTGCTTGCCCTTTGGGATCAGATACTCCACAGGCTCCTTACCTTCCTCGGTTGGCGCGACAATGATCCGCCGCTTGGCCTTATAATCCTTGCCGAATTCGACACGACCTTCGCTTTCACTAATGATCGCGAAATCCTTCGGCTTGCGCGCCTCGAATAACTCCGCTACACGCGGCAGGCCGCCTGTGATGTCGCGAGTCTTCGAGGATTCGCGGGGAATACGCGCGAGGACATCTCCGGCCTTGACATGCGCCCCGTTCTCCACAGAAAGGATCGCGTCGACCGACATGAAATAGCGCGCCTCGAGTCCGTTGGCGAGCGTGAGCACCTCGCCATCTTCATCGCGCAACGTGATTCGCGGTCGCAGGTCGCTACCGCGCGGCTGCTGCTTCCAGTCGACGACCACCTTCGATGAGATACCGGTTGCCTCGTCAACCGTCTCACGCACCGAGAGCCCCTCGATCAAATCGACATAATGCGCAATGCCGTCCTTCTCGGTGATGATGGGAATCGTATAGGGATCCCACTCAACGAGACGGTCACCGCGCTTGACCTCGGCTCCCTCATCAGCGAGTAGTCTGGCGCCATAAGGCACCCGATGCCGGGCCTTTTCGCGGCCGGCTTCGTCCAGCAGAGCGATCTCGGTGTTCCGGCCCATTACCACAGGCGTCCCGCTGGAGTTGATCACGACATTGCGGTTCTTGATCTCGACGTTGGCGTCGAACGCCGCCTCGACAGATGACTGCTCGGCGCCGCGCTGTGCCGCCCCGCCAATATGGAATGTGCGCATCGTCAATTGCGTACCAGGCTCGCCAATTGACTGCGCCGCGATAACACCAACCGCCTCGCCCATATTCACGACGGTGCCACGGGCAAGGTCGCGCCCGTAGCACTTGCCGCAGACACCAATCCGCGACTCACAGGTCAGCACCGAACGGATCGAGACCGCATCGATCCCCGCGCGCTCGATCCTGTCGACCGCATCCTCGTCGATCAGTTCCCCGGCCGGGAGCACGACCTCGCCGCTTAGCGGGTCGAGGATGTCGACCGCTGCGGTCCGGCCGATGATCCGGTCAGCAAGCGGAGCCACAATCTCGCCGCCGTCCACGACCGCGCTCGTCGTGAGGCCTCGGGTCGTGCCGCAATCCTCCTCGGTGATGATCGCGTCCTGCGCGACATCGACGAGGCGACGCGTTAGGTAGCCGGAGTTTGCCGTCTTGAGAGCCGTATCCGCGAGGCCTTTTCGCGCGCCGTGCGTTGAATTGAAGTATTCAAGGACGGTCAGCCCTTCTTTGAAGTTGGAAATGATCGGCGTCTCGATGATCTCGCCCGAGGGCTTCGCCATCAGGCCACGCATACCGGCCAGCTGCTTGATCTGCGCCGCCGATCCGCGTGCCCCGGAATCCGACATCATCCATACCGAATTGACCGGCTCGCCGGGTCCCGACAGCCGGATCATCTTGAGCATCTCCTCGGCGACTTTGTCGGTGCAGCGCGACCAGACATCCACCACCTTGTTGTACTTCTCGCCCTGCGTGATCAGGCCGTCCTGATACTGTTGCTCGTATTGTTTGACCTGTTCCTGCGCTTCGGCAACCAGTCGCCTCTTGGCGTCTGGAACGATCAAGTCATCCTTGCCGAAGGATATGCCGGCCTTGCAGGCCTGCTGGAACCCCAGTGACATAAGACGGTCGCAGAAGATTACGGTCTCCTTTTGACCACAGTGGCGATAGACCTGATCGATGATGTTGCTGATCTCCTTCTTAGTCAGCAACGTGTTGATGAGATCAAACTCAATCGCCGGATGACGCGGTAGGATCTCGGAGAGCAACATGCGGCCGGGAGTCGTCTCGACGCGCCGCACGACTGGCTTGCCGTCGGCATCCACCGTGTGGAACCGGGCCTTGACGCGAGCATGCAACGACACCGCCTTCGCTTCGAGAGCCTGCTCGATTTCACCAATGCTGGTGAACAGCATGCCCTCGCCTCGCTCGCCCGGCCGCTCCATCGTAATGTGATAGAGCCCAAGCACGATGTCCTGTGAAGGCACGATGATCGGCTTACCGTTCGCGGGGCTCAGGATGTTGTTGGTCGACATCATTAGAACGCGCGCCTCGAGCTGCGCTTCCAATGAAAGCGGCACGTGCACCGCCATCTGGTCTCCGTCGAAATCGGCATTAAAAGCGGTGCAGACCAACGGATGCAGCTGGATCGCCTTGCCTTCGATCAGCACTGGCTCGAACGCCTGAATGCCAAGCCGATGCAGCGTCGGCGCGCGATTCAGGAGCACCGGATGCTCCCGGATTACCTCCTCTAAAATATCCCAGACCTCTGGCCGTTCCTTCTCGACCATGCGCTTGGCCGCCTTAATCGTGCTGGCAAGGCCATAGAGTTCGAGCTTCGAATAGATAAACGGTTTAAACAGTTCGAGCGCCATCTTCTTGGGCAGCCCGCACTGGTGCAGTTTTAGTTCGGGACCTACGACGATTACCGAACGACCCGAATAGTCGACGCGCTTTCCGAGGAGGTTCTGACGGAACCGGCCCTGCTTGCCCTTCAACATATCGGAAAGAGATTTGAGGGGCCGCTTGTTGGCTCCTGTAATGACACGTCCGCGCCGGCCATTGTCGAAAAGAGCGTCGACCGCCTCCTGAAGCATTCGCTTTTCATTGCGCACGATTATGTCGGGAGCGCGCAGCTCGATCAGCCGCTTCAGTCGATTGTTGCGGTTGATTACGCGTCGATAAAGGTCATTGAGGTCAGAAGTCGCGAAGCGTCCGCCGTCGAGCGGCACTAATGGGCGCAGCTCCGGTGGAATGACCGGGACGACCTCAAGGATCATCCATTCTGGCCGACTGTTCGACTCGGTAAATGCCTCGACGAGTTTAAGACGCTTGACGAGCTTCTTGCGGCGCGCTTCGGAGTTGGTTTCACGCAGCTCGTCGCGCAGCTTCACCCGCTCATCAGCGAGGTCGATGGCCGACAACATGGTCCGCAGCGCCTCGGCGCCAATGGATGCCGTGAACTGGTCGTCGCCGTAATCGTCTTGCGCCTTTAGATATTCTTCCTCGTTAAGTAACTGATGCTGTTTCAGCGGGGTCAGACCCGGCTCGATGACGACGTAATTCTCGAAATAAAGTATCCTTTCGAGGTCCTTGAGGGTCATGTCGAGCAACAGCCCGATGCGGCTCGGCAGCGACTTCAGGAACCAAATATGCGCGACCGGTGACGCTAGCTCAATGTGACCCATACGGTCCCGCCGGACCTTGGAGAGAGTCACTTCGACGCCGCACTTCTCGCAAATGATGCCACGGTACTTCATCCGCTTGTACTTGCCGCACAAGCATTCGTAATCTTTAATCGGCCCGAAAATTCGAGCGCAAAACAGACCATCCCGCTCGGGTTTGAAGGTTCGATAATTGATCGTTTCCGGCTTTTTGATTTCACCATAGGACCAGGATCGGATCCGCTCGGGGCTGGCGATCGATATACGAATCTGGTCGAAGCTCTGCGGCCCGCTGACCTGGCCAAAGATGTTCATCAACTCATTCATGAACGACCCCTTTCGGAAAACCTTTTGACCCCCTCACCTGTCTGGGTCAGCCGCGTAACATTTTTGCTGACCAGACGAGAGAGGGGTCGAGCGCGTATTCACATCAAGCGAACTCAATAGCCGCGCTGCTCCAGCTCGACATTGAGGCCGAGCGACCGCAATTCCTTCACCAATACATTGAAGGACTCCGGAATACCCGCCTCAAAATTATCGTCGCCGCGGACGATCGCCTCGTAGACCTTGGTTCGACCGGAAACATCGTCTGATTTCACCGTCAGCATTTCCTGCAAGGTGTAAGCCGCGCCATAGGCCTCCAGCGCCCAAACCTCCATCTCGCCAAAGCGCTGACCGCCGAACTGGGCCTTGCCACCGAGCGGCTGCTGGGTGACGAGGCTGTAGGGGCCGATCGATCGGGCGTGGATCTTGTCGTCGACAAGATGATGCAATTTCATCATGTAGATGTAGCCGACCGTAACCGGCCGATCGAATGTCTCGCCCGTGCGCCCGTCGATCAGGGTCACCTGTCCGGAGGAGGTCAGGCCCGCTCTCTCCAGCATCCCCACGATGTCCTCTTCCCGGGCGCCATCGAATACAGGGCTCGCCATCGGCACGCCGTTGGCGAGATTGCCGGCTAGTTCGACAAGGCTCTCCTCTGGAAGACCGTCAATCTCTGCCCTCTGTTCCCCCTGGTACATCTCGGCCACTAGGCCCCGCAACTTCCCGTCGGTTACGCCGCGCCTCATATCTGCGAGAACCTCGCCGATGCGTTGGCCGAGCCCGGCTGCGGCCCAGCCGAGATGCGTCTCGAGGATCTGGCCGACATTCATGCGGCTCGGCACACCGAGCGGGTTCAAGACGATGTCAACGGGCGTCCCGTTCTCTAGGTAAGGCATATCCTCGGAAGGCACGATGCGGGAGATGACCCCCTTATTGCCGTGCCGGCCGGCCATTTTGTCTCCCGGCTGCAGCTTTCGCTTTACCGCCACGAACACCTTGACCATCTTCATTACGCCGGGCGGCAGTTCATCGCCACGCTGGAGCTTCTCGACCTTGCTCTCGAACCGGGCGGTGAGCCCGGCGATGGCGTCTTCGATCTGCCTTTTCAGGGCCTCAACGTCCGCCATCCTAGCATCGTCGCGAATCGAAACTTGCCGCCACAGCGCCGGGGCAAACTCGGCGAGCACCTTCTCGGTGATTTCGATTCCGGATTTCATCCCCTTCGGCCCACCTACCGCGATTTGGCCAAGGAGCAGCTCCTTCAGTCTCGCCGCAAAGCTGCGCTCTAGGATAGCGCGTTCGTCATCGCGATCTTTAGCAAGCCGTTCGATTTCGGCCCGCTCTATCGCCAACGCGCGCTCATCTTTGTCCACGCCGCGCCGGGAAAACACCCGGACTTCGACGATCGTCCCCGAGACACCAGGCGGAAGACGCAGGGACGTATCACGAACATCCGAGGCCTTTTCGCCGAAGATTGCACGCAGAAGCTTTTCCTCTGGCGTCATCGGCGATTCGCCCTTCGGGGTGACTTTGCCTACCAGAATATCTCCCGGCTTAACCTCGGCACCAATATAGACGATCCCAGCCTCGTCAAGATTCTTGAGCGCTTCCTCGCCGACATTCGGGATATCGCGCGTGATCTCCTCCTGGCCCAGTTTAGTGTCGCGGGCCATTACCTCGAACTCTTCGATATGGATCGAGGTAAATACATCGTCCGAGACGATCCGTTCGGAAATCAGGATCGAATCCTCGAAATTGTAGCCGTTCCATGGCATGAAAGCGCACAATACGTTACGTCCGAGCGCTAGTTCGCCGAGCTGTGTGGAAGGACCGTCCGCGATGATGTCGCCCGCCGCCACCTGGTCGCCGGCCTTGACCAGCGGGCGTTGTGTAATGCAGGTGTTTTGGTTCGAGCGCTGGAATTTCAACAGATTGTAGATATCGACCCCAGAGGCGGCGGTTGACGTCTCTTCCGTGGCGCGGACAACAATACGCGTCGCATCCACTTGGTCGACTACGCCCGATCGCTGAGCAATGATCGTTACACCAGAGTCGCGGGCCACCGTCTCCTCCATCCCCGTGCCGACTAGCGGCGCTTCGGCACGGATAAGGGGCACTGCTTGCCGTTGCATATTCGAGCCCATCAGAGCGCGGTTGGCATCGTCGTTTTCGAGAAACGGGATCAGCGCGGCGGCTACCGAAACGAGCTGCTTCGGTGAGATATCTATCAGATCGATGTCCTCCGGCCGGAGCATTACGAAATCGCCACCTTTGCGACAATTCGTCAGATCGGCGGTGATCCGGCCTTCGGCATTCAATTCGACATTGGCCTGCGCGATCGAATAGCGTCCCTCGTCCATCGCCGAGAGATACACGACCTCGTCGGTGACGCGCCCATCGACCACCTTGCGGTAAGGGCTTTCGATAAAGCCGTATTGGTTGACGCGAGCATAAGTGGCTAAGCTGTTGATCAACCCGATGTTCGGACCCTCAGGGGTTTCAATCGGGCAGATCCGGCCGTAATGCGTCGGATGCACGTCCCGCACTTCGAAGCCGGCACGCTCCCGCGTCAGGCCGCCGGGGCCAAGCGCGGAAAGACGCCGCTTGTGGGTGATCTCAGAAAGCGGGTTCGTCTGGTCCATGAACTGCGATAACTGGGATGAGCCGAAGAACTCGCGGACGGCGGCTGCTGCGGGCTTGGCGTTGATCAGGTCATGCGGCATTACCGTATCGATCTCAACCGAACTCATACGCTCGCGGATTGCCCGCTCCATCCGCAACAGGCCGACCCGGTACTGGTTTTCCATCAGCTCGCCCACCGAGCGGACCCGGCGATTGCCGAGATGATCGATATCGTCGATTTCGCCGCGGCCGTCCTTGAGTTCGGCCAGTACTTTCACGATCGACAGAATGTCGGGCTTGCGCAAAGTGCGTACAGAGTCATCTGTCGCCAGGTTCAGCCGTGAGTTAATTTTGACACGGCCGACCGCCGAAAGATCATATCTTTCAGGGTCGAAGAAGAGACTGTTAAACAACGCCTCCGCAGTCTCCAATGTCGGCGGCTCGCCTGGGCGCATGACGCGATAAATATCGATGAGTGCGTCTTCGCGCGTAGCGTTCTTATCGATCGAGAGGGTATTGCGGACGTAAGGACCGACCGTCACGTGATCGATGTCGAGCACCGGCAGTTCATCGATACCGGTTTCGGAAAGTTGCGCGAGAGCGGCCGCTGTAATCTCGTCCCCCGCCTCAAAATAGACTTCGCCGGTTTCCTCGTTTATCAAATCCGAGGCGAAATAACGTCCAACCAGCTCCTCTTCAGTAATGAGGATCTCGGCAAGGCCCTCGTCGCGCAGCCGCTTGGCTATGCGCGGTGAGATCCGCTCACCGGTGGCGAGGACCACCTCGCCGGTGCGGGCATCGCGCAAATCGCTGGTCAGCTTGCCTTTGAAAAGTTCCTCGCGGAACGGCATCATCCAGCCTTCAGGGTGGCGGCGGAAGGTTATCGTCCCGTAGAAGTTGGAGAGGATCTCTTCTTTCGACATGCCTTCCGCTTCGCCGGGCAGCAGCGGCTTGTTTTCCGCTTTCCTGTGGATGCGCAGCTCCTCCGTGGAAGCGCTGTCGAGGGCGAGCAACAGGGTCGTCGCCGGCAGCTTCCGGCGCCGGTCAATGCGCACGTAGATGTGGTCCTTCGCATCAAATTCGAAATCGAGCCAAGAGCCCCGATAGGGGATCACCCGGGCCGCGAACAGGTATTTGCCCGAGGAATGGGTCTTGCCCTTGTCATGGTCGAAGAAGACGCCCGGGCTGCGATGCATCTGCGAGACGATCACCCGCTCGGTGCCGTTGATGATAAAAGTGCCGTTCTTCGTCATCAGCGGCATATCGCCCATGTAGACGTCTTGCTCTTTGATGTCGCGGATCGAGCGCGATCCGGAATCCTCGTCGACATCCCAGACCACAAGGCGGAGCGTCACTTTTAGCGGCGCAGCGAAGGTGATGCCCCGTTGTTGGCACTCATCGACCTCGTATTTCGGCGACTCAAGCTCGTACCGCACGAACTCGAGTTGCGCGCGCTCGGAGAAATCACGGATCGGAAACACCGATCTAAAAACTTCCTGCAGCCCAACATTGGCACGCTGCTCGGGTATCACCCCCATTTGCAGGAAATGATCGTACGAGCTTTTCTGAACCTCAATCAAATTAGGCATGGGCGCGACTTCGGCAACGCGCCCAAAGTTCCTGCGAATGCGCTTCTTGCCCGTGAAGGAACTAGCCATGCGTTCTCCTCGGTGTGGGCCGCCACTCAGCGGCGCTGAAGTCGGTGCTCGTCATCCGCGCAGCCGTTGTTCACCGCCGCAGCGATCGCCCCTAATGCCTTATTAGTGGTGCGGGTCCGTCTACGAGCCCGCCTGTCGCCCTTCGAGACGCCAAAACCCGGCGTGCGCGATGGCTCGCGCCCCGGTCTGCAGGTCTGAACGTCAGGCAACGATACGGTCGAAACGACCACCCGGTCAGAGCGATATAAATCGTGACGAGCCTACTTTATTTCAACAGTCGCTCCTGCATCCTCAAGCTGCTTTTTTATCTTTGCCGCCTCTTCCTTGTTGACGCCCTCTTTGACGAGCTTCGGCGCCGCCTCCACGAGATCCTTGGCTTCCTTCAGACCAAGGCTCGTGATGGCGCGGACCTCCTTAATGACGTTGATCTTCTTTTCGCCAATGGCAGCGAGGATCACGTCGAATTCGGTCTTCTCGGCAGCCGCCTCCGGCGCCGCAGCGGCTGCTCCGCCGCTCGCCGCTACCATGACTGGTGCAGCGGCCGAAACACCCCATTTTTCTTCGAGCATTTTGGACAGCTGAGCCGCTTCGATGACGCTCAGCTCCGACAGATCGTCGACAAGTTTTGCCAAATCCGCCATGTTCTACTCCTGATTCCCAGATTGCCGGTAACTACGAAGCGAAATCAACTAGCGATATAATCCTGCTTTTCCGCATAGGCAGCAAAAACCCTCGCAACTTGACTGCCTGGGGCCAGCAAGATTCTCGCTAGCTGCGCCAGCGGCGCCTGTAACAATCCGATGAGTTTACCCCGCAACTCATCTAGAGAAGGCAGGCTGGCCAACTCCCGGATGCCAGCGGCATCCATCTGCTGGCCTGCGAGGCCGCCGCCAACGATCACCAGCTTGTCGTTGCGGTTCGCGTACTCGACAACGACCTTGGCGGCCGCTACAGGATCGTTCGAAAAGGCGACCGCTGTGGGCCCCGTGAAGAGGGGCGACAACGGCTCGAATGGGGTGCCGATGAGGGCGCGCCTCGCAAGCCGGTTCTTTGTCACACGAAAACTGGCTCCGGCGCTGCGGATCTGCCGCCGCAATTGGGTAACCTCTGCGACGCTCAGCCCCGATTGATGCGTCACAACCACACACCCCCTCCCAACGAGATCTTGTTGCAACGTTTCGACGAGCTTTTGCTTTTGTGCCCGATCCACTCCAATCTCCAACCGGTCCGCTGCTCTTAGCCGTAGGCGGCTAGGCCCTCGGCTCCTCGCCGAGCCCCGACAATTCGACCTTCACGCCCGGACCCATGGTCGAGCTAAGGCTGACCTTCTTGATGTAGGTACCTCTGACGCCGCTCGGCTTGCCGCGTGTTATTGCGCCGACAAAGGCGCGCACATTATCCGCCAGAGCGGCCTCGGTAAAGCTTGCTTTGCCGACGCCAGCATGCACGATGCCGGCTTTCTCGGCGCGGAATTCGACCTGCCCACCCTTCGCGGCGCGCACTGCCTCGGCAACGCTTTGCGTAACTGTGCCGAGACGCGGGTTCGGCATGAGTCCCCGAGGACCCAGGATCTTGCCGAGCCGGCCCACTAGCGACATCAAATCCGGCGTCGCGATCGCCCGATCGAATTCGATTTGCCCGCTCTGGATCCTTTCCGCAAGATCCTCGGCGCCGACGATTTCAGCCCCGGCAGCTTCCGCTTCCTTCGCTTTGTCGCCCCGTGCGAATACCGCGACTCTAACATTTTTTCCTGTCCCATGCGGCAGCATCACTGCGCCTCTCAGGTTCTGATCGGGCTTGCGCGGGTCTAAGTTCAGGTTCATCGCGATCTCGACCGTCTCGTCAAACTTCGCCGAGGCGCGCTCCTTGACCAGCTTGAGCGCCTCTTCCAGCGGGCGCGCTACCGTCGGGTCAACCCCTTCATAGGCCTTCTCGATCCGCTTCCCGGCTTTTGACATCACCCTACTCCACCACCACTTCGAGTCCCATCGACCGCGCCGAGCCGATCAGCATGCGGCAAGCCCCCTCCAAATCGTTCGCATTAAGGTCTTGCATCTTCTGCTGCGCGATCTCGCGGATCTGATCGATAGTCACCCGGCCCACAGCGCGCGCCTTGCCAGCAGTTTGCGAACCCTTCTCGATTCCCGCGGCCTTTTTGAGAAAATAACTGTTCGGCGGGCTCTTCGTAACGAAAGTGAAGGAACGGTCGCCGTAGGCTGTGATTACGACCGGAATCGGCATCCCCGGTTCAAGGTTCTGAGTCGCGGCGTTGAACGACTTGCAGAACTCCATGATATTGAGCCCGCGCTGACCAAGCGCCGGACCAATTGGCGGCGATGGGTTGGCCTTGCCGGCTGGTACTTGCAACTTGATGATACCAACGACCTTTTTGGCCATTTATCTCTCCAAAGCATCGCTCGCTGCCTTTAACTTTTGTTCCACTAAAGGCAAATTTCACAACTGATCTACACTTTCTCGACCTGGGAATATTCCAACTCAACGGGAGTGGCACGACCGAAAATCGAGACCGCGACTTTAAGCCGAGCCTTCTCCTCATCGACTTCCTCGACAAGGCCGTTGAACGACGTGAACGGTCCGTCGCAGACGCGGACCTGTTCGCCGACTTCGAAAGTTATCGAGGGCTTGGGCCGGTCGATCCCCTCCTGAACCTGATGCATAATACGGGCAGCCTCGTGGTCGCTAATCGGAGACGGGCGACCGCGTCCGCCGAGGAACCCAGTGACTTTGGCGGTGTTCTTGACGAGGTGCCACGTCTCGTCACTCATATCCATTTTGATGAGCACATAACCCGGAAAAAACTTGCGTTCCGAACTAACCTTTGCGCCGCGCTTAACCTCGACGACTTCCTCGGTCGGAACGAGGATTTCCTCGAACTTGTCCGACAGTCCCTTCTGCTCGGCTTGCTCTTGAATCGCCGCAGCGACCTTCTTCTCGAACCCGGAATAAACGTGGATCACGTACCACCGGCTCGTCATTGACAGCGTCCCGACGCTCATTGCCCCAATCCGAAGATCAACCTCACCCCGGCCGAAAACACTTGATCGACGATAAAAAAGAAGGCAGCGGCAATAAACACCATCACAAACACCATCGCGGTGGTGACGACAGTCTCCTTGCGCGTCGGCCAGGTGACCCTGGAGACCTCTTGCCGGACTTGTTGAAAAAATTCGACTGGGCTCGTTTTCGCCATATACCTGATCAATGCTTTATCGACGGATGTTCCGAACTCCATATGGCCCTTTACTCACGTGGATTCCAGCGGGGTTTCTGTGGTCCTTAGAATTCTCGAACGGCGACGGCGCTGGCAGGAGTGGAGGGGCTCGAACCCCCAACCCCCGGTTTTGGAGACCGGTGCTCTACCAGTTGAGCTACACTCCTAAGCAACCCGCTATTTTATGATCTTGGCGACGACGCCGGCGCCGACGGTGCGGCCGCCTTCGCGGATCGCAAAGCGCAGCCCTTCGTCCATCGCGATCGGCGCGATCAATTCGATCTCCATCGAGATGTTGTCGCCCGGCATCACCATCTCGGTGCCCTCGGGCAGATGCACCGTGCCGGTCACGTCGGTCGTGCGGAAGTAGAATTGCGGCCGGTAGTTGCCGAAAAACGGCGTATGCCGGCCGCCCTCTTCCTTGGTCAGGATGTAGGCCTCGCACTGAAAGCGGGTGTGCGGCGTGATCGAGCCCGGCGCCGCCAGAACCTGGCCGCGCTCGACCTCCTCGCGTTTGGTGCCGCGCAGCAACGCCCCGATGTTGTCGCCCGCCTCGCCCTGGTCGAGGAGCTTGCGGAACATCTCGACCCCGGTCACCACCGTCTTGGCGGTCGGTCTGAGGCCGACGATCTCGACCTCGTCGCCAACCTTGACGATGCCGCGCTCGACGCGGCCCGTCACCACCGTGCCGCGGCCGGAGATCGTGAACACATCCTCGATTGGCATCAGGAACGGCCGGTCCTTGGCCCGCTCCGGCTGCGGGATATAGCTGTCCACCGCCTCCATCAGCGCCAGGATCGAATCGTGCCCCTGCTCCGGGTCTCTCCCTTCCAGCGCAAACAACGCCGCGCCCCGCACCACCGGGATGTCGTCCCCCGGAAACTGATAGCTGGAGAGCAGCTCGCGAACCTCCAGCTCGACCAGATCGAGCAATTCCGGGTCGTCCACCATGTCGACCTTGTTCATGAACACGACCAGCGCCGGCACCCCGACCTGGCGGGCCAAGAGCACGTGTTCTCGGGTCTGCGGCATCGGCCCGTCGGCCGCCGACACCACCAGGATCGCGCCGTCCATCTGCGCCGCCCCGGTGATCATGTTCTTGATGTAGTCGGCATGCCCCGGGCAATCGACATGCGCATAGTGCCGCTTGGCGGTCTCGTACTCGACATGCGCGGTGGCAATCGTGATGCCGCGCGCCCGCTCCTCCGG
>JBARIB010000324.1:0-11714 GCA_049799535.1 Allostellaceae bacterium
CATGCCTCGAGGTAGCGGATGAAAAGTGGTTAGCCACCTACTGGCGACCGAGGCGGTATCAAAAGCTATTCGGTCGGGGCTGTGTGGGCGACCTCACACTTAACTGACGGTCATCAGTGTACTATCAGCGTCGGCAAACCAAAGAGGAGACTGTAATGCCTGGTGACAGCACAAAGCGGCACCATTTGCGGCCCATGAATGTCTATGTTCGGAAAGGATCTGTAGCGGAACGCAAATACCGAAGCATGGGGGGTGTTCCCGATCTGGAGCCGGAGGAGATTGCACCGGGCTTGCCGCCGACTCCCGCGCATGATTTGATTTACCACGGTGGCAAGACGATCCCAGCGCTCACCTTCACCAACTTCTACATAGCGGGCGACAGCTGGCAGGCGAGCGATATTCAGAACATTGACTGGGCGCTTGCGGCAGCGATGACCGAGCCCACGCTCAACAATGTGATGGCGCAGTATTTCAATGCGGTTCCGACCAGCAAATTCATGTCGTCGCAAAAGCTTCCTGGGCCGGTTCCGGCGCATTTTTCGCAGGGGGACGTGGAGCAGCTCGTCAGTCAACTCAATAACCAAGGCAAATTCTCGAGCTTTGATCTGAGCTCGACCCTGTTCAACTTCATGCTGCCGCGCGGAACCGTATTGAACGACAATGCGTCGCCTGGTGGAACACAAGACAGTCACCGGGTGGAGCACGGACGCCGCGGGGTGCCGGAAGAGGAGGAAGCCGATTCGCTACACGGGCTCGGTGGCTATCACGGGTCGGTCCTGATCGCCGGCAAGGCGATCTATTACGCCATTGGCGTGTATTCCGAGACCGCCAATGGACAGACCAATGGCATACCGGTGTTCGACGCGCCATGGGAAAACGTGGTGGCCACCTTCTATCACGAACTGAATGAGGCGCGCACCGATCCGGATGTCGAGCAAGTGATCAACGGAGGACCGTCATCCCTGCTCGGTTGGACCTCGCGACAGGGCGAGGAGTGCGGTGACTTCCCGGTCTTCGAAGCAAACCCACTCACTGAAGTGTTCCAGGAGGTCCCGGTCGCGGGTGGTAGAACCGTGCCCGTGCAATTCCAATACTCGAATGACGATCACGGTCCGCAAGGTCCGGTGCCTTCCCCGCGTCCACCAGCGAAGACGCGCAAGCACCATTTGGTCGCCTGACCGCTCCCATTGCCGCAAACTACGGCATTGTGCCCCACTCCGCCTTTGGGTGGGGTAGAGTGCTTTTTGAGCGATAGGTCTTATTTCATACGCACCTCGCCGACCGGTGGCGGTAGCGGATTGAAATTGGGCGGCGCATCCTCTTCGATGCGCTCGCGGCTCGGCAGCTGGGCCGTATCCCAGCCGCCACCGAGTGCCTGTATCAGCGCGGCGCTCGCGACGAGCCGGCTCTGGCGGATGTTGACGGCCGTCTCGGCGTTGGCCAGCGCGGTCTGATCGGCGACAACAACGGCGGTATAAGCGACGGTGCCGGCCAGATACTGGTTGTTGATGATCCGCGCGGCCTCGAAAGCTGCCGCCACGGCCTTGTCCTGGACCTCGGCCTGCTGAGCGAGGATGCGCAACGCCGCCAACTGGTCCTCGACCTGCTGGAACGCAGTCAGAACAGTCTGCCGGTAATTCGCGACATCTTGGTCGAAGACGGCGCGGGCCTGCTCGACTTGGGCCCTGCGCGCGCCGGCGTCGAATACGGTTTGCACGAGGTTCGAGCCGAATGACCAGAAACGGCTCGAAGTGGCCAACAGACGGTTCAGCGTCAACGCCGAGGTCCCGGAATCCGCCGAAAGAGTGATATCGGGATAAAACGCCGCCACGGCCACACCGATCTGGGCATTAGCCGCCGCCATCTGACGCTCTGAGGCGGCGATGTCCGGGCGGCGCTCCAGAAGCACGGTAGGCATCTCTGCCGGTATCACCGGCACCGCGATCATCGCCTCCGTCGGCGGGATCGAAAATTCGGCGGGTGGCTTGCCGATCAGTACGGCGATCGCGTGCTCGAGCTGGGCGCGGGTCACGCCGACCGCAATCGCCTGCGCTTGCGTGCTTTCGAGCTGTGCCTCAGCCTGGGAAACGGCCGACTGGTCGGCGGTGCCGCTCTGATATTGGTTGCGGGCGATCCGCAGAGACTCGGCATAGTAAGAGGCCGCTGCGTCGAATAGGCGCTTCAGCTCGTCTGACATTCTCAGCTGCAGATAGTCGCTGGCCAATGTTCCCTGAGCCGACAGGCGAGCGCCGGCGAGATCGCCGGCGCTCGCCTGGGCGCTCGCCACATCGCCTTCGACAGTACGGCGGATCCTACCCCAGAGGTCCGGCGCCCAGCTCGCCGACGCGGAGGTGCTGAACGAGCTGCTGGTGAACCCGGATCGACCGGCGCCCGTGGTGCTACTGGAGCCACCGCCGGTTCGCGAACGTTGCGCGCTCGCATTCAGATCAACGGTCGGGAAGAAGCCGGCGCGAGCCTGCGCGACGATCCATTCGGCTTGCTGGAATGCAGCCTCGGCTGCTTTGAGGTTCTGGTTGGAGATGTCGATCTGCTTTTCCAACCCATCGAGCACCGCATCTTTGTAGACCGACCACCAGACGCCGCGGTCGATGGCATCGAGGGGTTCGCCAATTTTCCAGCCCGCTGCCTCCTTGTACTGCGCCGGCACCGGTGCATCGGGCCGCTGATAATCTGGCCCCACCGTGCATGCGGAGAGCAGCACCACCGCGGCTACGACACCCATGGGGCGTGCCCGTTTCATTCCCCCCTTCGCAGCTATGGTCGGCTAGCGGCTCATTCGCCGGGTTCGGGGATGCTGCCGGAATAGAAGCGCGGATGGCGGATCCGCCAACGGCGCCCGCCCCACAGACGCAAGCTATCGAGATAGAGGTAAATGACGGGCGTCGTGTAAAGGGTTAAGAGCTGGCTGACGATCAACCCGCCGACGATCGAGATACCGAGCGGGCGGCGCAATTCAGAACCCTCGCCAAATCCGATCGCGAGCGGCAGCGCGCCGAGCATCGCCGCCATTGTCGTCATCATAATCGGCCGGAAGCGTTTGAGGCAGGCCTGATAGATCGCCTCGCGCGAGCTGAGGCCGAGGCTGCGCTCGGCATCGAGCGCAAAGTCGATCATCATGATTGCGTTCTTCTTGACGATGCCAATCAACAAGATGACGCCAATCAGCGCCATGATGTCGAACTCGAGGCCGGTGACCATCAGCGCCAATACCGCGCCCACCCCCGCCGAGGGCAAAGTGGAGAGGATCGTGATCGGGTGCACATAGCTCTCGTAGAGCACGCCCAGCACGATGTAGACGGCGAGGAGCGCGGCGGCGACCAGAAGCGGTTCGCTTTCGAGAGACTGCTGAAAGACCCGGGCGGTGCCCTGAAAGCTGCCGTGGATCGAGGCTGGGACACCGATCCGGCGCATCTGATCCTCGATTGCCGCCGTCGCTTGGCCGAGTGAGACGCCGGGCGCGAGGTTGAACGAGATCGTCGATGCGACAAAGAGGTTCTGGTGATTGACCGCGAGCGGCGTGTTGCCAGGAGCGAAATGGGCAAACGCGGAAAGCGGCACCATGGGTTCAGGTGAGGTGCTGACCGGGGCGCCGGTCGAGGTGGGCCCGCGGCCGGTATTGGCAAGGGCATTGTTGGCCAGGTTGCGCGCCGTATCGCTGGCGATTTGCGCGGTGGTCGTCGCCGCATTGGCGGTGGTCGTCGCCGCATTGGCGCTGTTCGCAGTCGGCGCTTTGGCTAAGACGGTCCCGGCGAGCGCGTTGGTCGATTTGGTGCCGCCGACCGCGCCACCGCTTGTGCTGACATAGATCTGGTTCAGTGTTTCAGGGTTCTGCCAATACTCGGGTGCTACCTCCATGATGACATGGTATTGGTTTTGTGCGGCGTAAATCACCGACACCTGGCGCTGACCGAACGCATCGTAGAGGGTGTTGTCGATCTGGCTTACGGTGAGCCCGAGGCGCGCGGCGGTCGGGCGGTCGATCACGAGGTCCGTCTCGAGCCCCTTTTGCTCCTGATCGAGATTGACATCGGTTAACAGCGGCACCTTTTGCAATGCCGCTTCGAGCTTGGGCGCCCATTCGTAGATCTCGCCGGCGTCGTCGCCCAACAGGGTGTACTGATATAGCGCGTAGCTCGCACGCCCGCCGACCCGGATGTCGGTCGCAGGCTGGAGAAAGAGCCGGGCGCCCGCGACCTCGTTGAATTTGGGGCGCAGCCGGCCCATGACACGCTGCATCGACACGTGGCGCTCGGCCAGCGGCTTCAATACGACGAACACGAAACCGCCATTGGTCTGGCCGCCGCCGGTAAAGGCGCTGACGCTCTGGACCGCTGGATCCCGCCGAATGATATCGACGAACTGGGTCAGCTTCTTTTCCATAAGCTGAAAGGAGATGCTCTGGTCGGCCCGAATGCCGCCAAACATAAGGCCGACGTCTTGGGTCGGGAAGAAGCCCTTCGGAATTATCGTGACCAGACAGATGCCCAAGCCCAGCGTCGCCAGCAAGCTCAGCATGACGAGGGCCGGCCATTGCAGTGCCCGGCGCAAGGTACGGTCGTACAGTGCGAGGATCGTCGTGAAGGCGCGCTCGCTGACCCAGTACAGCCGCCCATGCGCCACTTCGCGCTCACCGGCGAGCAGGTAGGCGCACATCATCGGCGTTGTCGTCAGCGAAACCGCCAGCGAGATCATGATCGCGACCGACAAGGTCATCGCGAACTCGCGAAACAGCCGTCCGACGATGCCGCCCATCAACAGGATCGGGACAAAGACCGCAATCAGCGAGAGGCTCATCGACAGCACGGTGAAGGCGACTTCACCGGCGCCCTGCAGCGCCGCCTGCATTCGGGTTTTGCCGGCCTCGATGTGCCGCGTCACGTTTTCGAGCACAACGATCGCATCGTCGACAACGAAGCCGGTCGAAATCGTCAGCGCCATCAGCGACAGATTGTCGAGGCTGTAACCCAGCAAATACATCACCCCGAAGGTGCCGAGCAGCGAGACCGGCACCGCGACGCTGGGGATCAGCGTCGCGCGCGGGTTGCGCAGGAATGCAAAGACGACGAGTACCACCAAACAAATCGCGATGAGGAGAGTGCGCTCCACATCGTGCAGGGATGTCCGGATCGTGATCGTCCGGTCCAAAGTCAGGGCGACATTGATCGCGCTCGGGATCGAAGCCTCGAGCTGCGGCAGGATCGCTTTGACCCGATCGACCGTGTCGATGATGTTGGCGCCCGGTTGCTTGTAAAGAAAGACCAGGACCGCGGGGTTGCCGTTGGAAAGCCCCTGATTGCGCAGGTTTTCGACCGAATCCCTAACTTCGGCAACATCGGTCAGCCGTACCGGTGAGCCGTCGCGATAGGCGACGATCAGCGGCTTGTAATCGGCCGCATGGTTCGCCTGATCGTTGGTGTAAATCTGGAATCGGCGATCGCTGTCTTCGATGGCGCCCTTGGGGCTATGGGCATTGGCCGAAGCGAGCGCGGCGCGCACGTCTTCGAGCCCGATCTGGTATTTGAAGAGAGCAAGCGGATTGAGCTCGACGCGCACCGCCGGCAGCGAACTGCCACTGATCGCGACTTGTCCGATGCCGCTTATCTGCGACAATCCCTGCTGCATGACGGTCGAGGCGGCATCATAGATCTGACCCCGCGTCAGCGTTTTGGAGGTCATCGCCAGGATTGCGATCGGCGCGTCGGCCGGGTTGACCTTGCGGTAGGTGGGGTTCGTTCGCAGGCTGCTGGGCAGGTCCGCACGCGCCGCGTTGATCGCGGCCTGAACGTCGCGCGCGGCACCATTAATACTGCGGTTGAGGCCGAATTGGAGAGTGATCCGCGTCGTTCCGACCGTGCTCTGCGAGGTCATCTCGGTAACGTCGGCGATGATGCCGAGATGGCGTTCGAGCGGTGTGGCGACCGTCGTCGCCATCGTGTCCGGGCTCGCTCCCGGCATCGTCGCAAACACCGAAATCGTCGGGAAATCGACCTGCGGCAGCGGTGCCACCGGCAGCTTCAAGAAGGCGAAAAACCCGGCCAGCGCGACGCCGATCGTCAGCAGCGTAGTGGCGACCGGCCGCTGAATAAACGGCGTCGACGGGTTCACCGGTTGCTGCTCTCGACAACCGCCGCGCCACTGTTGAATCGGCGCCGCAGAGCGCCGCCCAGCCGATCGAAGCCGAGATAGATGACCGGGGTCGTGAACAAGGTCAGCAATTGGCTGAAGATGAGGCCGCCGACAATGGTCACACCCAATGGTTCGCGCAGTTCCGAGCCGGTGCCGCTCCCGAGCATCAGCGGCAGCGCGGCAAACAGCGCCGCCATCGTCGTCATCAGGATCGGCCGGAAGCGCAACAGGCAGGCTTGGTAGATCGCCTCACGCGGCGATTTGCCTTCTTCGCGCTCGGCGTCGAGGGCGAAATCGACCATCATGATCGCGTTCTTTTTGACGATGCCGATCAGCAGGATGATGCCGATGATTGCAATGACGCTGAGATCGCTGCCATCGATCATCAGTGCCAGCAGAGCCCCGACACCGGCTGACGGCAAAGTCGAGAGAATGGTGATCGGGTGAATGAAGCTTTCGTAGAGGACGCCCAGCACTATATACATCGTGACGATCGCCGCGATGATCAGCACGAGCTCGTTGCCGAGCGCGGCCTGAAAGGCCAGCGCCGCGCCCTGGAACACCGTGATCATGCTGGCCGGCAAACCGATTTCCCGCTCGGCCTGCTTGATCGCGTCGACTGCCTCGCCGAGCGAGGCGCCGGGCGCCAGATTGAAAGACACCGTGGTCGACGGAAACTGCCCGAGATGGTTGATCTGCAGCGGCGCCGTCTGCTGCTCGACGTGAGCGATCGCTGACAGTGGGACTTGGCCGTTCGTCGCTGTCGATGATGGCAGATAAAGCTGGTTCAGGGAGCCCAGCGATCTCTGCAGTTCGGGATCGGCTTCCAGAATAACCCGGTACTGGTTCGACTGCGTGAAGATTGTCGAGACAATGCGCTGGCCAAACGAGTCATAGAGCGCGTTGTCCACGGTCGCCGGGGTGATGCCGAAACGCGCCGCGGTGGGCCGGTCGATCAGAATATAAGCTGACAGCCCGTTTTCTGCGTAGTTGCTGGAGATGTCGTCGAGCTGCGGCAGCTGCTGCAGGCGCTCGAGCAATTTGGGGACCCAGGTCGAGAACTCACTCGGATTGGCGTCTTCCAAAACGAATTGATACTGTGAGCGGCTGACCGTTGCGTCGATCGTCAGATCCTGCACCGGCTGCATATATAGCGAGATGCCGGCAACATCTTGGGTCTCTCGCTCCAGTCGCCGGATGACGTCGCTCGCCGAGGCGCGTCGCTGATCGCGCGGTTTGAGATTGATCAGAAGGCGCCCGGTATTGAGAGTCGTGTTGGTCCCGTCGACGCCGATGAAAGAAGACAGGCTCACGACATCGGGGTCCTGGAGAACGGCGGCAGCCAACGCCTGCTGACGTTGCGCCATGGCCTCGAACGACACCGAAGGCTCGGCCTCGGAAATCCCTTGAATGAGCCCCGTGTCCTGGACCGGGAAGAAGCCCTTCGGGATCACGATGTAGAGAAACACGGTGAGACCGAGCGTGCCGACCGCCACGAGCAACGTCAGCGGTTGATGATCGAGAACCCAGTTCAACAGCCGCCCATAATGCGCAATCAGCGCCTCGAACCACTGCTGGTTCTTGCGCGCCACCAGCGACATTTCCGCGGGACCCCGGTGCCGAAGGATCTTGGCGCACATCATCGGAACCAGTGTCAACGCGACGACGGCCGAGATGACGATCGTCACCGCGAGGGTTATCGCGAACTCGCGGAACAGCCGGCCGACGACATCGGGCATGAAGAGCAGCGGGATCAACACCGCGATCAACGAGACGGTCAGCGAGATGATCGTGAAGCTGATCTGCTCGGAGCCCTTCAACGCCGCCTGCAGCGGCGGATCGCCCGCTTCGATATAGCGCGAGATGTTCTCGATCATGACGATCGCGTCGTCGACGACGAACCCAGTGGCGATCGTCAGCGCCATCAGCGACAGATTGTTGAGGCTGAAGCCGGCTAGGTACATGAACGCCAGTGTGCCGACGAGCGAGAGCGGCACCGACAGGCTCGGAATCAACGTCGCCGACGGACTGCGCAGAAACACGAAGATCACGATGACGACCAGGACCACAGCGAGGCCGAGCTCGAACTCGACATCGGCTACCGAGGCGCGGATTGTCGTGGTCCGGTCAGTCAGTACCGATACATCTACCGCCGAAGGAAGCGCCGCCCTCAACTTCGGCAGCAACGCCTGAATGCGATCGACGACCTCGATGACATTGGCGCCGGGCTGCCGCTGAATATTGACGATCACCGCCTCGTCCGTGTTCATCCAGGCGGCCAGCTTGGTATTTTCGGCAGCTTCGGTGGCGCGCGCGACGTCCGACAATTTTACCGGCGCGCCGTTGCGATAGGCGATGACCAGATCGTCGTAGTCCGAGGCCTTTCTGATCTGGTCGTTGGCGTTGATCGTGTAGGCCTGGCTCGGCCCGTCGAAGTTGCCCTTGGGAGTGTTGACGTTGGCGTTGGCGAGCGTCGTGCGCAAATCGTCGATGTTGAGGCCATAGGCGGCGAGCTGACGATAATTGGCTTGAATGCGCACCGCCGGGCGATGTCCGCCGCTGATGCTGACGAGGCCAACCCCCGGCAGTTGCGAAATTTTTTGCGCGAGGCGGGTGTCAGCGAGATCCTCGACCTGGGTCAGCGGCATCGTCTTCGAGGTCAACGCCAAGGTCAGGATCGGCGCGTCGGCAGGATTGACCTTGGCGTAGATCGGCGGCGCCGGCAGATCGGACGGCAGCAGGTTGCCGGCCGCATTGATCGCCGCCTGAACCTCCTGCTCGGCTACATCGAGGCTGAGGTCGAGGCTGAATTGCAGAGTGATGACAGAGGCGCCGGCCGAGCTCACGGACGACATCTGGTTAAGCCCAGGCATCTGGCCGAACTGCACTTCGAGCGGTGCCGTCACCGACGACGTCATCACGTCGGGACTGGCGCCTGGGTAGAAGGTTTGCACCTGGATCGTCGGATAATCGACCTGGGGCAGCGCCGAGAGCGGCAGGAAGCGATAGGCGAAAAGCCCCACCATCATAATTGCCGCCATCAGCAATGTCGTCGCGACGGGTCGGAGAATGAAGATGCGGGAGGGGCTCATCGCTGCGCTTGCTCCCTCGTCGCGGACATCGCGTCACCCTCACCCGCCACCGGCCGGATCAACATCCGGGGGGTGGGCTTAGCCGGGCGTCGTCTCACGGGGTGCTCCGCCGGTGTCCGCGCCCCTGCCCTTGTTGCTGATCTTGAGGTTGGACCGAGCGTTGTTTCGTTGGCGCGGCCGCCCCCTGCGCGCCCTGCTGCGGCGTGGTCTGGCCGGCGGCGCCATTCGGGTTTTGCTGCGCCGGCGCCACCGTTATCTTTGCACCGTCGCGCAACCGGTCGGCACCATCGACGACAACACTCTCACCCGGTTGAGGGCCCGAGAGGAGCGCAATTCGCTGGCCGTCGCCCGGCCCGAGCTTAACCTTCTGGACCGCGACCGTCCGGTCCGGTCTGGCCAGATAGACGAAAGTGCCCGGTGCGCCGCGCTGTATCGCTGAACTGGGCACGATATCGACATCGTGCAGGGTATCGACGAGCAGCTTGACGTTGACGAATTGATTGGGAAACAGGGTGTCCTGCTCGTTGTCGAATATCGCCCGCAATTTGACGGTACCGGTGGTCGTGTCGATCTGGTTGTCGACCGTCTCGAGCTTGCCCTGGGCGATCTCGGTCGCACCGGTGCGGTCATAAGCCGTGACCGACAACGTAGCGCCCGACCGCAGTCGCTTCATCACCGCCGGCAAATTGTCCTCGGGCAAGGTGAAGATCACCGAAATCGGCTGCAGCTGGGTGACAACCACGATGCCGTTCGGGTCGCTCGTCTGCACGTAATTACCGGCGTCGACCTGACGCAGCCCGACGCGGCCGGTCACCGGCGAAACGATCCGGCAATAGGTCAGGTTCAGCTTCTGCGCATCGATCTGTGCCTGGTCGGCTTTGACCGTCGCTTCGTATTGCGCGACCAGAGAGACCTGGGTGTCCCGGGTCTGCTTAGCGATGGAGTTTTGCGTGACCAACGTGTTGTAGCGTTGCAGGTCCAGTTGCGCGTTCTTTAACAGCGCCTGATCCTTCGCTAGCTGAGCCTGCGCCTGCTCGAGGGCCACTTGGTAGGGCCGCGGATCGATCTGAGCAAGAAAATCGCCCTTGTTGACCATCTGGCCTTCTTTGAAGGCGATCTGCACCAAGTATCCGCTGATCTGAGTCTTTACCGTGACCATCGCGAGCGGCGTCACGGTGCCGAGCTGGCTCAGGGTCACCGGCATGTCGCCCTGAACTACCGGCGCGACCCCGACCGGCACCGGCGCGCCCGCCGGGGGGCGGCCGTTTTCCTTGCGCTGAGTGTCGGGTCGCTGGAAATACCAGACCCCCGCAGCGATTATCGCGATGACCAGCAATAGCCAAAGGACCGGCCGCAGCCGCGAGCGTCGACGAGGCTTGGGCACGACGCTCCCCGGCGAGGCGGGACGAGCAACGTGGTCATCCGGTCTCACCCTTCCGACGGGCGCTAATAGCTCGCTTCGTTGATCATCCATGTCGTCAAAAAACCTGAAGCGCGCTTCTTCCCGGCTGCGCGCTCCGCGAGATGCGGTGGACCTAGGTTCCACAATACCGATAGAGCCTCAAAGTAGTCGATTATATGGCGTCGGGCGCCGAAGTATCCCGGCGCCTTAAAGCTCTTCCGTAGGCGCGACCCATGGTCTCAAATAGAGATCGCGCAACAAGGCTCAAGGCGAAGCGATGACGACAAATCTTCTCAGCGGCGGCCAGCTCGTTGTCGCGGCATTGCGCGCCCACCAAGTCGAGATGGCGTTCAGCGTCGCCGGCGAGAGCTATCTCGAAGTGCTCGATGCGTTGTTCGATGCGCGCGAGATCCATCTTGTGACATGCCGTCAGGAGGGCGGCGCGGCTTTCATGGCCGAGGCGTATGGAAAACTGACCGGGAAGCCCGGAGTCCTGCTGGTTACGCGTGGGCCCGGCGCCTGCAATGCCTCGATCGGCATCCATACCGCGTTTCAGGATTCATCGCCGATGGTCGTACTGGTCGGCCAGGTGGCGCGCCATCAGATCGATCGCGAAGCCTTCCAGGAAGTCGACTTCCGCAAAATGTTCGCGCCGCTCGCGAAATGGGTGGCGCAGGTCGATATGGCCGAACGCGTTCCCGAGCTGATCAACCAGGCATTTCAGGTCGCGACCTCCGGCCGGTCGGGCCCGGTCGTATTGGCGTTGCCCGAGGATATGCTGCGCGACCGGCGCGCTGCAGTGGTGGTCGGCCCTTACCGGCCAGTGCGCGCGCATCCCGGAGCCGCTGATCTTGCCGAAATGCGCCGTCTGCTTGCCGCGGCGCAACGTCCGATGATGCTGGTTGGCGGCAGCGGCTGGGACGACCGAGCCTGCGCCGACATCACCAGGTTTGCAGAGGTCAACCATTTGCCGGTCTGCTGTTCGTTCCGGCGTCAGGACATTGTTGGCAACCGCTCGCCTTGTTTTGTCGGGGATCTCGGGACTGGCGCGAGCCCGGCGCTCGTCGCTCGCT
>JBARIB010000325.1:0-2006 GCA_049799535.1 Allostellaceae bacterium
AGCTCCTGGGCGAGCCAAGGCAACCAGCCGGTCCCGGCCTCCGCCATGACCATGCGCAATCTCGGGTGGCGTTCGAGGATGCCCCAGGCGAACAGATCGACAAACGGTTCGAGAAAATTGCCCATAAAGAATTTGGTGTTCTCGAAGACGCTCGCCGGCTTGCCGGCGACGCGGTCCCCGGGCTTCCCGACAAACACCGTGATGTGCCAGGAAAGAATGATCCCGGTCTCTTCGAGCAAGGACCAGAGCGGCTCCCAGGCCGGGTCGTCGAGCTTCGGCTTAATGTTGGCGATCATCAGATTGACCTGGCGCACGCCGCCTTTGGCGACGAGGCGCGACAGCTCGGCTATTGCCTTGTCCGGCGTTTCCGGCAGCATCGGCACGCCGATCAGGCGCTGCGGCGCCGCCGCGCAGAATTCCAACAGCCAATCGTTGTAGACGCAGTAGCAGGCCTCGCGCAGCACCGGGTCCTCGGTCGAGATCTGGAAGATCGGCCCGAAGATGACCTGCGTCTCGACCCCGTCGCGGTCCATGTCCTCCAGCCGCAATTCGGCCACCGCCGGACGCCGGGCGCTCTGGTCATAGATCTGCGCGCGGTCGAAGGCGTTGTAGAGCGGCTTCACCGGCCTCGTCGCGGCGGTCGCCGGCGGCTTGCCGACCCAGCTCCCCCATACCTTACCGTCGCAGATCCATACCGCTTGGTCATCGCGCTCCTCGATCCGAGGCGCCCGATGGCGCAGCGAGGCCGGCAACCGCGTGAGCCATAAATCCGCCGGCAACTGGCCCAAATCCATATGGTCGTCGCACGAGATCAGCCGCTGCGCCATTTGCTTCCTCCTCCTCACCCCGCCGGCACCCGCCAAGTGTTTATCACATCGGGCCGACCCGGGGTGGACCAAAACCGCGGCAAGGGCTTTTAGAGTTATGGCGGGCTGTGCCGCGTCGGCGCCTCGGCAAGGGCTCCGCGGTGCAACCAAGTCACCGAGGCGAAGGCGCCGAGCCACGAGCCCGTCGCCGCGAACACGACATAGATTGCATTCTCGGTGTAGCTGATCACGGCGAATGCGGACAGCAGATACCAGATGGCGCTCCAGTTTGCCGCCCAGAAGCGGCGCCTGCTGCTCACCGCGGCATTGAAGAAGACATAGGCCGCATCGGTAGTAGCCGTTGAGGCAAGAACGCCCAATGCGATCAGCGGGCTGACGCCGAGGATCATGACAGCTCTCCGTAGTCCGATCTATTCCGAGAAACCGCGCCGGGGGCGACTGCAGCTGTCCCGTGTTTAACCGGCGCAACCACTCTTCCGCAGCCAGATCGACAAAGCGGTCAACTGGCCGCGGCTTGGCACCGGCCTGGTCTATGCGACCGGCAGCAAGCTCACGCCAACCCGTCGCGCCGCGTTTGCCAAAGCGTCATCTTTGGTCGCAAGCGGAACGCCGCGGCGCATCGCGAGCTCTAGATAGCTGGCATCGTAAGCGCTTAGGTCCTGGCTGCGAGCCAAGTCAAGCACAGTGCTCAGAGCAAGGCCCGCGGTCTGCTCGTCGACCGCGATTGGAAGCCCGCCGATTAGGGCGATGAATTCGACCGTGCGCGCCGGGGTGATACGCCCGCGGCGCTCGCCCACCACAAGAGTGTTGGCCACCTCCAGGTACCAAAGGGAAGGAACTTCGGCGCGCTCGTCCACGAACCGGTCCAGCAGCGCGCGCGTTGCCGCCGTCGACTCCTCAGCAAAGCACCATGCGAGGGCGACCGATGCGTCGATAACGAAGCCGCTCATCGCCGGCCTTCATCGATCAAATCCCTGATTTTCAGGCCACCCAGCGTCTGGCCTTTACTGAAGTTCTTCAGCTTGGCGATGGTCTCGCGGATCTGCTGCGGAGTTTTGGGCGTTACCGGAACCAGCCGGGCAATCGGGGTGCCGTGACGGGTAATCGTGATCTGCTCTCCGGCCGCCACTCGATCGAGCAGCCGAGTGAGGTGCGTCTTCGCCTCGAAGGTGCCTATAG
>JBARIB010000326.1:0-6046 GCA_049799535.1 Allostellaceae bacterium
GCGCATTTCGCGGCGCGAGCTCGATCTTGGGTTCATTGGCACAGACGCGGTCGGCAGCCAGCTGGTTGCGTTGCCATTCTGGTAGGACGAGATAGTGATCATCGCCTCACCAGAAACGTTATCGTCGAAAGGCCGTCCGCCCTCTCTAGCCTTCCTTCAATCGCAGGCCGTCGTTGTCCGCGAGCCGGGGTCAGCCACGCAAGAATAGACGGAACAATACCTGCAAAGGCGAGGGCTCACAGTGAAGGCGAGTATGACCGTCGGCAGCCCCGAAGCGGTCAAGCGCTATGTCGCGGCCGGATTGGGATTGGGGATTTGCCTCGCAGCACAGCGTCGCCAATGAAGTGGCGACAGGGCATTTGGCGATCGTGCGGATCGAAGGCTGGGACTGCCGCCGAACCTTCTACGCCGCTCACCGCAGGGATTGTCGGCTCAGCCTCTCGCGGCACAGATTCTTGGAACTTGCCCAGAGCCTCGATCTTGAACTCGCCGCCTCGGCACAAGCTTTGGGCTATCCACTATTGTCGAACGGCGGGGGGTTGAATGATGAACGGCATATCACGGTTCTTGGCGACCGATCCGGACCAATACGAACATTTTATGGGTCGATGGAGCCGCCGCTTGGCAGTTGAGTTCTTGGAGTTTGCCGGTATCCGGCAAGGCGACCGGGTGCTCGATGTCGGCTGCGGGACGGGTGTGCTGACCATCGCCTTGGCGGAGGGCGGGTCTACGGCGGTCGGAATCGATGCTTCAGAGCCTTACATTGAATCTGCGCGCCGTCGTCGGTCGCATCCGAACGTCGCCTACGAGCTCGGGGACGTGCGTCGAATGCCGTACACGGATGCCGCCTTCGACGCCTGCGTTTCTACCTTGGTGCTCGATATCATCCCGGAGGTCGACGAGGTTCTCGCAGAGATGCGGCGCGTCACCCGCCCTGGCGGGGTTGTCGCTTCGGGGATTTTCGACTTCTGGGGCGGCTTTTCCGCCTCTGCCCTGGTATTCGACACGGGATCGGTACTGGACGCGGGCATCCGCGCGCTCCGAGACGACCTGAGGGCCCACCCGCTAGCTTGGGCGAATGGGCAAGCAGAGCTCTGGCGGCGAACCGGGCTCGCGAATGTGCTTGAGGTGCCGATCGTTCTCAGCTTCGACTACAGCTCGTTCAACGACTATTGGTCCAGTTTCAGCACAGGCCCGAGCCGGATCGCCCAACGCTTGACGGCACTGCCGGCCGAAACGCGTAACGAAATTGAGCGGCACGTTCGCGCCGGATATCTGGCAGGGCTGTGCGACGGTGCGAGGTCTTTCGCCATCATCGTTCGCGCGGTGCGAGGCACCGTCCCTGATTAACCTGAATGCTATCTCCGGATCAGCTCGATGTATCCGAATGGGTCGATGCGGGCGTCGAACAGGCGCGAGACGACGGTCGAGGTTTCGTCTTCGACGATGACGGCGGGGCCGGGGATCATGGCGCCGGGTTTGAGGTCGCGGCGCTCGTGGATCGCGACTGCGATGAATTCGCCGGTCTCGGGGTCGAACACCGCACGCGAGCGCGCGGGCGCCGGCCCATAGGTCTCAGGAGTGGCCGGCGGCGCCGCGGATTCGACGGGAACCGGGGCGGCAAGCAGCATCACCCAGCTCAGGATTTCGACCTCGACACCCGGAATGACACGACTGTAGAGGCGGCGATATTCGTTCTCGAACGCAGTGCGAAAGAGCGCCGCGTCATCATCGCGGTAGCTCCGTGTCGGCAACGATACCGCGATCTCATGGCCTTGGCCGCGGTAGCGCATAAACGCAGAACGGGTCTCGCTCAAAGGCGCATTACCGGCGCCGCGACGGACGATCGGCTCGGCTTCGGCGCGCATTGCAGCGTAAAGCGCATTGGCTGCCTCGGCGTCGAAGTCGTCGAGGCGCTGCAGTGCGGAGCGCACGATCTCGTAGGCGATCGGGGCGCGCAGAAACCCGACTGCCGAGCCGACCCCGGCAAAGGACGGCACCAGCACCCGGTCGAGCCCCAGTTTTTCGGCTATCCGCGCGGCGTGCAACGGCGCGGCGCCGCCGAACGCCACGAGCGTGCGGCCGCGCGCATCCTTGCCGCTTTCAATTGCGTGCACGCGTGCCGCGTTCGCCATGTTCTCGTCGACAATCTCGCTGACCCCGAGCGCCGCCAATTCCAGCGCCAGTCCCAACGGCTCGCCCACGTCCCGCTGCATCGCCGCCTCCGCGGCGCCGCGGTCAAGCGCCATGCGCCCGCCCGAAAACCCGGCCGGATCGATGCGGCCGAGCAGCAAATCCGCGTCGGTCACGGTCGGCTCCGCGCCGCCGCGTCCGTAGCAGGCCGGACCCGGATCGGCTCCGGCACTGTCGGGCCCGACGGTGATCCGCTTTAGCCGGTCGACACGGGCGATCGAGCCGCCGCCGGCGCCGATCTCCACCATCTCGATGACCGGGATGCGCAGCGGCAATCCGCTGCCTTTCTTGAAGCGATAGATCCGCGCGACCTCGAAGGCGCGGTTGGTCTGCGGCTTCAGATCGTCGATCAGGCAGATCTTGGCGGTGGTTCCGCCCATGTCGTAGGACAATACCTTGTCGAGCCGGCAGTGCCGGGCAATCTCGGCGGCGAAGATGGCGCCTCCCGCCGGCCCCGATTCGACCAGCCTCACCGGATAGCGGATCGCGGTTTCGACCGAGGTCAGCCCGCCTCCCGACAGCATCAGAAACAGCGGGCAGACAAACCCCTCTCGGCGCAGCAGGCCCTCGAGATTGGAGAGGTAGCGGGTGATCAGCGGCTGGACATAGGCATTGGCGCAAGCGGTCGAAAAGCGCTCGTACTCGCGCATCTCGGGCGAGACGTCGCTCGACAGTGTGATCGCCCGCCCCGGCAGCCGCTTGGCAAGGATCTCGCCGGCGCGGCGTTCATGTGTCGGATTGGTGAAGCTGTGCAAAAAGCCGATCGCGACAGACTCGACCTCCTCAGCCGCTAGGCGCTCAGCAAGGGACGATACTCCCGCCTCGTCGAGCGGCACGAGCACGCGGCCGCGGGCGTCGATGCGCTCCTTGACCGGAAAGCGCAGCCGGCGCGGCACGAGCGGCGGCGGCAGGTCGATATTGACGTCGTACTGCTCGAACCGGTTCTCGTGCCGGATCTCGATCGTGTCGCGAAACCCTTCGGTGGTCAAAAGCGCGGTCTTGGCACCCTTGCGCTCGATGATAGCGTTGGTGGCAAGCGTCGTGCCGTGGATGATGATCGATAAATCCCCCGGCGCGAGCGTCGCTTCGCTCAGCACCGCATCGATCGCTTCGAGGACCGCGAACTCCGGAGCTTGCGGGGTGGTCAGGATCTTGGCGCTGTAGCGATGCCCGCCTGCTTCCAGCGCGACATCGGTAAAGGTGCCGCCGATATCGACGCCTAATCTGCCGCCCTGCTCCACCACGCCCTCGCGCGCAACTCCGACGCAAGGCCAAGTGTGTGGCGGCGCAGCCGCGTGGTGTCAATCCAAACGCCGCGGTGGCGGGGCGCACCCGTGGGCACGCTCCGCCAGGCGGTTGCGTTCTACGCGGGCTTGACGCCGACCTGGTGCCAAGCGTCGGCGACGGCGTTTTGTTCGGTGCTGTTGGTCCCGTAGCGATGCCCGGCATTGGCCACGGTGCGTCCCGCGAAGGTGGCGAAGTTCGCGGTAGATTTCAGACTCTTGTCGCGGATCGTGTCGTACCAGATCTGGCCGGCCTTGTCCCAAGCATTGCCGCCCAGCGCGGTCGCGACGAGGTAAAACGCATGATTGGGTATGCCGGAGTTGATGTGGACCCCGCCATTGTCCTGTGCGGTATGCACATAATGCTGCATGTCGGCCGGCTGGGGATCTTTACCGAGCAGGTTATTGTTGTAGGCGGTGCCCGGGGCCTTCATCGAACGGAGTGCCTGGTCCTTGAACGTCAGCAGCCCGGCGCCGATCAGCCAGTCAGCTTCACTGGCGCTCTGCTTCAGCGCGTATTGCTTCACCAGCGAGCCGAAGACGTCGGACACGGATTCGTTCAACGCCCCCGACTGGCCGGAATATGCCAAATTGACCTCGGACCCGGTGACACCGTGCGTCAGCTCGTGCCCGATCACATCCAACGAAATCGTGAAGCGGTTGAAGACGACCCCGTCGCCATCGCCGAACACCATCTGATGGCCGTCCCAAAACGCGTTGTCGAATTTCTGGCCGTAATGGACGGTGGCGGCGAGCGGCAATCCGTGATCGTCGATCGAATAGCGCTGATAATTTTGCAGGTAGAAATCGAAGGTGTGACCAAGGCCGTCGTACGACTCATCGACTTCCTGGTCGCCCGAGACGCCTTGGCCTTCCGACCGCACGAGCGTGCCCGGCTCTGTCTCGGCGTTCTTCGCGGTGTAGATCGTTCGGTGGACTTGCGGCGGGGCCGCGGCGAGCACCGGGCGAGGAGCAATTGCAGCCATTAACTGGAAGGTCATGCGCTGCATGCGCATCGTGGTATCGAGGGCAAGAGTATCGAGGGCGGCGTTGCGCTGAGCCGCGTTGCCGTTGCGGGCAATCTCTCGCAGCACGTGTGGCGGCACGATGCAGAAGATGGAATGCCGGCGGTGGAGGTGGCAGTCAATCGAATTCATGTGGATCCCCATTGTCGATTGCCGAACAAAAGATCATTCGCTTGGCGGGCAAAGGATGCCGGAATTCGGCCGGTCTCAGGTGTGATCCGTTTCACACCCCAGACTAACATCTGCGTCGCCTAAATTGCGTCCACCGTCCGGATTGCTTCCTTCCTCGGCCGGCTTAGCCGGCGGTCATATTTTTGACCTGGTCCGCGAGGTCGAGCAGCACACTTGCCGCATTGTCGCCGGAGGCCGCAGCGCGCAATGCACGCAGATCGCCACCACCCGGCGCCAGTGTCAGAACCGAGTCTTTTCCGGCATAGGATAGCGTAATCCGGCGTGCATTTACTTGTTGTTCAGCGCCAAAATGCTGCGGCAAGACTGCGTTTGTTACCCGGTCGAGGAGCTCTTCGAGCCGGACCTGCTGCTCTGCAGTCAAATGTCCCTGCTTGTGCGGCTCGAGCGTGGCGAGACCCACCTGTCGTGCGACGGTGAAGCTGCAATCCGGCGCGATGGTCCAGACGGTGCCGGTCTCGCCGGCGAAGCCGCTTTGCGTGTCTTTGACAGTCAGCGGCGCGGATAGCGGACATTCTTGAGCCATGATCGTCACCGAAGTGATGAATCCCAACAGAACCAAACCTGCCCGCACGGCGACGAGCGGAAGCTCACCGACTGGCCTCAAATCTCGCGGCCGAGGCTGCTGTCGACCGACAGCGGGCCGCCGCCCCGGATCAAGATCGCGAGGCAGATAAGCAAAAGGCAGAGTGGAACCTCCATGCCCCCGGCGGTCCAGAACCAGCCGCGCTGGATCGTGACGTGGAACGCAGCGACAAACATGAAGCCGACGAATAGTGCCGCGACCGGTCGCGTCAACAGGCCGATAATCAGCAAAATTCCGCCAAAGAACTCCAGGCAGCCGATGTAGTAAGCCCAGAACAGCGACGGGTTCAGGCCCTGCTTGGCGAAGCCTTCCGCGGTCCTGACGATGTCGCCGCCCCAGAACCCGAACAGCTTTTGCATGCCGTGCGGTAAGAAAAAGAACCCGGTCGCTACCCGCACCAGCGGCCAACTGTAAACCCCTATCACGTCATAGAGGCTCCCAAGGGCGGGAACAACGTAACGTCTCCGGTTCATACTGTGGTACGCCATCTTCGCCACCTCCCATCGCGCAGCCACTGGCCATAAACGCGCCGATCGGCAGCAGTTTCCGGCTCGATTGTACAATATCCAGGTGCGCTAGCAAAATTCCCGGAAATACCGTCCAGTCCTGGCAAACATCGGGATCTTGATAGAGCATCCCCAAGCATGCCTCGAGGTAGCGGATGAAAAGTGGTTAGCCACCTACTGGCGACCGAGGCGGTATCAAAAGCTATTCGGTCGGGGCTGTGTGGGCGACCTCACACTTAACTGACGGTCATCAGTGTACTATCA